>JBNKGN010000001.1:0-33447 GCA_050289845.1 Crocinitomicaceae bacterium
GTGGAAGCACGTATTGCGCGAGTGCACGGCGAGGAGCAAGGTGGTGTTACCTACGCGATTGGGTATGTTGCGCCAAGCCAGGAAAAATACGACGAATATCAGGAAAAACATGCGGCGAGTTTGCAACGTGAACACACCGTTCGTTACGATGGTCGTTTTGCGGCATTTCGAACACTACTCACAATTATAGAAGAGTTTAAGTAATGCAGGTCAAACCTAAAAAACACCTCGGACAGCACTTTCTGATCGATAAAAATATTTGCAAAAAGATTGCCGATCAATATACGCGCAAGAACGATTGCAACCGCGTTTTGGAAATCGGTCCGGGAACAGGTGCGTTAACAACCTTTCTCGTAGAACGCGAATTGGAAGTTTGGGCCATGGAAGTCGATCGTGATAGCATCGCTTACCTCAAGCACAATCAGATTTTGCCCGAGGAAAGAATTCTCGAAGAAGATTTTCTGAAAACTGACTTACAGACTAAAATGGGCAACGAACCTTATGGTGTGGTGGGGAATTTTCCGTACAACATTTCGTCGCAAATATTGTTCAAATGCATCGAGCATCGCAATCAAATTCCCGAAATAATGGGAATGTTTCAAAAAGAAGTAGCACAACGTGTTGCGGAACCTCCAGGGAGCAAGCAATACGGGATTTTGAGCGTTTTACTTCAGGCGTATTACGATATTGAATACTGTTTCACTGTTGATGAACACGTTTTTGATCCGCCGCCGAAAGTAAAGTCTGGGGTCATCAGATGTACACGAAATAGCCGTGAATCTTTAGGCTGCGACGAAAAATTGTTCAAACAAATCGTAAAGACGACCTTCAACCAACGTCGTAAAACAGTGCGCAATGGACTCAAGTCGATTTTGCAAGGAAAGCCCTTTGAACATCCCTATTTGACATTGCGACCAGAAGTGTTAAGTGTCGATCAATTTATCGAACTAACGCAAGCGGTAGAAGCAGCTATGGCAATCTAAAATGAATTTAAACAGCGGTATTTCATGGAGAAATGCTAGCTATATTTAAAAAAATCAGTTTATTTGTAATCTACAATTAGAATAGATATGACACTTACGGATATTTTTTGGGGAATTGGTGATTTCATGCAGTGGACATTTACGCTATTGCAAGGTGATATGATTGGAGATATGTTCAACGTTGCTGTAATTTGTTTGGGCTTTGTTGGATTGTTCTTTTGGTTGAACTGGCAACGTAAGTTCAACGAGCAAGCTGCCAACAATCCGAATCAATTGAAGTAAGAAGATTTTACAGATATTTTGAAAGGCTAACGAATTCGTTGGCCTTTTTTGTTGCCATTCTGGTGCAATTCGATACATTTATCCCATGCAGATTTCAGTCATCATTACCGCAGGAGGCATTGGAAAACGAATGGGAGGTCCCATTCCCAAGCAGTTTGTCGTAATTGCTGGAGCACCACTACTTTTTCATACGATTTCCAAGTTTCATTCCTACGATGCTACCGCAGAAATTGTTGTGACTTTGCCCGAAAGCTGGGTGGAATATTGGAAGGAGCTGCTGATAACCTACGATTTTCAAATTCGCCATCAAATTGTATCGGGAGGCGAAGAACGATTTCACTCGATTAAAAACGCACTGGAACACTGTAAGGGAACGCATATATTCGTGCATGACGGAGTGCGCCCTTTGGTTTCCGACGAAACATTGGATCGTTGTATCGAAGCTTTAAAAAAGAGCAAAGCAGTTGTTCCTGTCATTCCCGTCAAAGAATCGCTTCGTAAGATAGCAGGGGAAGGAACTGTAGCTGTTCCGAGAGCACTTTATCGTGTGGTGCAAACACCGCAATGCTTCGATCGAAACGTATTGCAATTGGCCTACCAACAGGAATTTCATGTCGGAATTACAGACGATGCGTCACTGGTTGAGGAAATGGGAGTAGACGTAGTTTGCGTAGAAGGCAACGAGGAGAATATCAAAATCACCACCAAAACCGATCTTATTTTAGCCGAAGCAGTGCTTAAATAACCATAAATTTTCTTGCAGGAAGTCCAATAAGTGTATCTTTGAGCCCTATTCTAGGAAGGCATGAAGGTTACTGATCATTTAAAACAGGCAAAAGACACCTTATTTTCGTTCGAAATTCTCCCTCCATTGAAAGGAAAGAGCATCCAATCAATTTTTGATGGGATTGATCCTTTGATGGAATTCGAACCAAAATTTATCAACGTTACGTACCACCGCGAGGAGTACATTTACAAAGAACGCGAAAACGGATTACTCGAAAAGATCGCCATTCGGAAACGACCGGGAACGGTGGGGATTTGTGCGGCAATCATGAATAAATATAACGTGGATGCTGTTCCCCATTTGATCTGTGGAGGTTTTAGCAAAGAGGAAACGGAAAACGCGCTAATCGATCTCCAGTTTTTGGGGATTGATAACGTCTTGGCACTGCGTGGAGATTCTATTAAAACAGAAAGCAATTTCCGTCCGCACAACGATGGTCATGAATATGCCGTGGATTTGATTCATCAAATGAGCGACATGAACAACGGGAATTATTTGATGGACGATATCAATCTCGAACCAACGGATTTTTGTATCGGAGCGGCAGGATATCCTGAAAAACACTTCGAAGCAATGAATTTGCAGACGGATATGCAATACCTCAAACAAAAAGTGGATGCTGGAGCGGAGTACATTGTTACGCAAATGTTCTTTGATAATAAAAAGTATTTCGAATTCGTTGATGCCTGTAGAGCACAGGGAATTAATGTGCCAATTATTCCAGGATTGAAGCCGATTAAATCGATGCGCCACATTTCGTTCTTACCGAAGTTTTTCCATATTGATTATCCTGAAGAACTTTCGGCAGAATTATTGAAGTGTAAAACCAATGCCGATGCAGAACGCGTTGGAATTGAATGGGGAATTCACCAGTCGCGCGAATTAAAAGCGGCCAATGTTCCTTGCATTCATTATTATACGATGTCAAATTCCGATGCAGTAAAAACCATCGCTAAAGAAATTTTTTAATATGAAATTGATCACCGCACTCAGTCTTTTCTTGCTCGTTTTTGGAACGCACGCACAGAAATCAAAGGAGACACCCTTAGAATTGAAAAACGTAGTGATCATCGGGCAAATGGATGATCCTGCAGATCGTTATTCTGTGGAAATTAACATGACGGAACTCTTTGGAGCGTACAATGTAAAGTCGAAAGCATCCTTAAACCTAATGAAACAGGGGGCGGATTCACAAGCGTTGTCTTCCGATTCGGTGACGACAAAATTGGCTGCAGAAGGTTTTGATACTTATGTGTTGATCTCTGTGCGCGGCTATGACAAGACGTTTAAAGTGTCTGAAGTGAAGGACAATTTTGAAACGGCTTTATCACGTGGTAATTTGTTCTCGATTTATCAAGATGGCGTTGTTTCTGTTTCTTTCGAATTCAAATTCTTTCGAAATGGTGAATTGATTGCGGACGAGATCATTAAGTGTGGCAATGCAGGCGATCGCGGAAAAGTATTGGCGAAACTTCGAAAAAAGGTAAAGAAGCGTTTGACTAAGAGCTGGTTGTAGTCGTTGTAACGGTCGGAAATAGTTCGCGTACGATCGGAAATAGTAAGACGCACGTGTGGCGAATTCAAGATTCCTTTGTTTGAGAAAACCCTCAAATAATAAGTATCATGAATTCTCTTTACAAAACAACGTTTTTTATTGCGTTACTCCTCGGTAGTCAAGGAGCCAATGCAGCCACTATCTACACCAACGCCACGACTGGTTCTGACATCACCGGAGATGGTACAATTGGCAATCCTTACGCGTCATTTCATCTGGCTTATACCAATGCTTCCGCGGGAGACACATTGGCATTAAGTGGAACATTCGATTGGACAAATGCGGACGAAACAGGGGATGTTGCTGTCACAGGTTATTCCTTAGTAAAAAACCTGACGATTATTGGAGAAGGATCCAATGTAACCTTCATTCAAGCAGCATCGGCACCAAATACCGCTACGAGTTGTGTTTTCACGATCAATCACGATATTACGTTTAAGAATCTCGCTATTCGTTACGGGTACAACACAAATCAAGCAGAGAATGCCGGTGGAATTACCGTTCTCGACAATACCCGAAACAATCTGGTGAATTTTGATAATTGTATTATCTCAGAGAACCGAATCGATAATGGAATAACAACCAACTATAATTTTGCTGGAGGAATCTATTTGCGAGGAAACACAAGCTACCATCCGAATGTGACATTAACCAATTGTACACTTAACGACAATTCTGCAAATGGTAAGGCGTATGGCGCGGGGGCTTTGTATTCACTTCAGTCGAACATTATTACGATTAACGGATGTACGTTTTTTAATAATTCGGGAACGGATGGAAGTAATTTCGGCGTAGGTTACCACAATGTTGCTGGTGCCATTGGATTCTTTCGTTTTAATACTGTAAAGGTGACCAATAGTACCTTTACTGCAAATTCTGCGGAAACTTCGGGAGGCGCGTTGCTTTCGTGGTACAATTATACCTATCTGACCAACAATACCATCGCAGGGAATACAGTGACAAGCGCTTCTGGGAAAGGAGGTGGCGTGTATGTCGTTTTCATGCAACAAAGCCCTGGAAAATTATATCTTCAAAACAATATTATTGCCAATAACACGGTGAACGGCGTCGGAGAAGATTTAAATTTTAATACGGATTCATGGGCTTCTTCTATTTATGATAATGGCGGAAATATTATCGAGCACTATACAGGTTCATCCATTGTTATGGATAGTTCAACGAATCTTTTTGGTGAACAATCGGGGTTGAATTTAAGTGGCACGCTTGAGCAGAATGGAGCGTCAAATGGCGTTAAGACTCTAGCGTTAACTGCGGGGAGTGTTGCGATTGATTTCGGGGTAAGCACTGCCAATGGTGTTGTGGCTGTGCCAACGTATGATCAGCGGGATTTTGTTCGTGCTTCGACTGTAGACGCAGGAGCGTATGAATTTGGTGGTTCTGGATTGCCGGTGACACTGGTATCTTTCGCTGCGAAGTTGAATCCGACGGAAGGTGTTGATTTGAATTGGGAAACGGTTTCGGAAAAAGATAACGATCGTTTTGAAGTACATCGAAGTACAAATTTGGAGCAGTGGGAATTGATCGCAGAAGTGGATGGCGCTGGAAATAGCACGAGTTCTATTGTGTACACCACTGAAGATCGAAATCCTGTGAATGGCATCAATTATTACCGCCTCAAACAAATCGATTATGATGGGAACTACGAAATTTTTGACATCATTTCCGTGAATGTTCAATCAGACGAAGCTTTATGGGTCTACCCGAATCCTGCCAAAAATTACATCACCTTGAGTGGCATGAAAGGAACAACTTTTAGTATCACTGATGCTATGGGAAGAAGTTGGATCGAACCTCAAGTCTACCATGAAGGAATGCTTATACCTGTTGGTGATCTCGATCCGGGAATGTACGTTCTTTCGATTGGTACGCAACAGGTAAAATTCATGAAATCCTCCGAGTGAAAGACGGGTGAAAGCTCATTTTTTCCGAACTAAGCCCAGAATGCTTGTGATATTCAGGGGGAATTCTAAAATAACGTGTAAAAAACTAAAGAATGCGGCAAGCAATAATCCCATGCGCAGATCGGTGTAAAAGACGAAGAGGAGCAATGCCCAAAGTCCAACGATGATGCTGCTTCTTTTCCACGTGAGTGTTTTGTGCCACTGAATCAACGAGGTTTTTGAAAACCAATTCAAGTAGTGATACATGTAAATAAAGGAGAAGAAAATCATCATTTTTATGGCAACTGCTTCGTAGAAAAAGAAGTGTTTTCCGTCGTGAATTCCCAGTAATGAAGCCGTAAGCACTGGAGATTGATGAAAGTTCCCTGATACGTACAGATCTTTCGTCCAATCGCTAAAAAGATAGGTGCTTTCGTCAATTGTGGCGCCAGCAAACAGCAGCGGCATGAATAGGGCAACTCCAACGGCGACAAATCCAGGGGTACTTTTCGACTTTTTTGCGCCATAGGCCATGAAGATAAGCGTGAAAAGATATACGTGGATCACGGTTGGAATCATCATTCCTAACAGTTGGTTGTAGGCGGTATTGGAATTCAAAAAGTACGCAATGGCAATTGAAGGGAGTAACAATAGCAGCCAAAACACGCGCTTTTGTATTACAACAAATCCCACGGCTGCCACCAAACACAAAAAGATGAACGCATTCGTCCACTGGTTAAAACTCAAAACAAAGGTGAAGACTTGCCCCGTTTTTGCACCTGACACGTAGAAATAAAATTTGGGAAACATGATCAGACACGTTGCGGTGAATCCAATCCAAAACCAGATTCGATTTTTGGAAGTCGTGAAATATTGTTTTTGATCCAACCAATTGATTTCTGTGAAATAATGGAGTGGTCCAAGGATCACAAAAGCAAAAATGAACAGACCAATAGGAAACACAAACGCGAGAATTGCCGAAAGGAGAATGAGTCCAATATTTAAATAATCGACGTGTTTTGGTGTCATCCCATAAGTGTTAACGTGCCATCATTTTCGCGACGTATTTCCCGATGATGTCAAATTCAAGGTTTACCTGATCTCCTAGCTTTAGCGTGTGGAAATTGGTGTGTTCGAAGGTATATGGGATGATGCAAACAGAAAATCCATTTTTCACAGAATCGACCACCGTTAAGCTCGTTCCGTTAATGGTAACCGATCCTTTTTCCACGGTAACATCGTCACTTGTATATTCAAAAGTGAATTTGTAACTCCCGTTTTGATCTTCGATGCCTACACAAGTCGCTGTCGTATCCACGTGCCCCTGAACGATATGCCCGTCCAAACGTCCATTCATGACCATGCAACGTTCGAGGTTTACTTTCGTACCAGAACGCCATTGACCGAGATTGGTTTTGTCCAACGTTTCTTTGATCGCTGTAACGACGTATTGATCGCCTTCAATTTTAACAACGGTCAAACAGCAGCCATTATGTGCCACGCTTTGATCGATTTTCAATTCATGCGTAAATGCACTCGAAACCGTGAAATGTACGTTTTCACCTTCCTTCTCAATGGCTTCGACGAGCCCCAAACCTTCAATGATTCCTGTAAACATGCGCTAAAATTAAGGATTCTTTCGTGTAAAAATGTAGCCAATTGCAACGGCCAAAGTAAACAATACATCTACGAACGGAAACCAGGTTGGATGGGGTACAGCGATAAAATTTAAAACATTACCGAGCAACAAAATACAACTGATTGCAATTAAGGTCATCGCGTTGTGACGATCAATCAAGCGCCCCACAATAAGTCCCGCAAGTAACCCCAGCCCGTGAGACACAATTATCGAAAGGTGCGCACTTAACGGTTGATTGAGCATAAACTCTTTGAAAGCAGCGGGGCTTTTCATTGACATCAATAATGCTTCATGATCGATGGGGAAAATTCTTCCAAGGAGCCCTTGAATAAGATAAATGGCGAAACCACCAGAAAGTATACCAGCCAGCACGGCCAAAATGGAACGTCCGTTCATGTTACTATTTTTTGATTTTGACTTTGATTGATTTGGAAGCAGGCGTGTGACTCGATCGGGCATGTAATGCCAAAGGAACCAATGGATTCGCTTCTGGGAAATAGGTGCCAAGACAGCCTTTTGGAATATTGTACGGAACCACAGCGAACCCTTCAACCAAGCGTTCCACACCGTCGTAATTGTTGTAAAGCGTCACCAAATCACCTTGGTGCAAGGCCAGTTCTTTTGCATCTTCGGGATTCATGAACACCACCATGCGTCCATTGTAAACCCCACGATAACGGTCGTCTAAGCCGTAAATTGTAGTGTTAAATTGATCGTGACTACGGGTCGTCATCATTAAATATTCCCCTTCTTCCAACGTGTTTTCCGCCAGTAAATTGACCGTGAAATTCGCTTTTTTGTTCGGTGTATTGAACTCGCCAAAACGGGCGCCATTCGGCAATTCAAATCCAGAAGGATGTTCTACACGTTCGTTGTAATTATCAAATCCAGCGATGGTTTTTTCGATCAATTCGCGAATACGACTGTAATCATCAACGAGATATTCCCAGTCCACTTTGTCTTGATCTAAGGTTGCTTTTGCAATGTTCGCCACAATCACAGGTTCGCTCATTACAAACTCTGATGGTGGTTGCAATACTCCTTGCGAAGAATGAACGATGCCCATGGAATTTTCTACCGTAACAAATTGGGATTTTCCATTTTTCATGTACTTGTCGGTGCGACCCATCGAAGGGAGAATCAATCCCGTTTTTCCATGTGTTAAGTGCGATCTGTTCAATTTTGTAGAGATCTGTACGGTCAAATCGCAGTTGTGAAATCCCTGCGCTGTATAGTTGGTATCAGGAGCGGCGGAAAGAAAATTTCCACCCATACCTACGAACACTTTTACTTTGCCTTCGTACATGGCTTTGATTGCGTCTACAACACTATATCCGTCTTCTTGTGGTGGCGTGAATCCAAAATTTTCGCTGATTTTATCCAAAAGTGCTTTCGAAGGACGTTCGGCAATTCCTACCGTTCGATCCCCTTGCACATTGCTATGACCGCGGACGGGGCACGTACCCGCTCCAGGTTTTCCGATGCTCCCTTTCATTAAAAGCAAATTCACAACTTCTTGAATATTGTCGACACCATTTACGTGTTGGGTCAACCCCATACCCCAACAACAAATAATTTTGGAGCGGTTGGCTAATAAGTCAACAACAGCGTCAATCTCAGCTTCGGGAATTCCTGTGCGCGCTACCAGACTGGCAAGGTCATTTTGTAATAAAGCCGCTTTGAACTCCTCAAAACCTGCTGTTTTAGCAGCGATAAATGCTTCATCGAGAATTTCTGGTCGGGTTTCTGCCAACTGAAACAACTTGAGCATCATCGCTTTGAGTAGCGCAACATCCTCGTTGATATTGACTTGTAGGAAATGATCCGAAATTACCGTGCCTCCACCTAAAATTCCTTTGAATGTCTGTGGGTTTTTGAAGCGCACCAATCCCGATTCTTTCAGTGGATTGATGGATACTATTTTCGCACCATTTTCTTTCGCTTTTTCCAAGGCGGAGAGCATGCGCGGATGATTGGTTGCAGGGTTTTGTCCGAAAATGAGAATCACTTCTGCACGATCCAAATCTTCAAGTGTTGTCGAGCCTTTTCCGATGCCTAAAGTTCTGGATAGTCCAACGCCACTGGATTCATGGCACATATTGGAGCAGTCTGGAAGATTGTTCGTACCGTACATTCGAACGAAAAGTTGGTACAAAAACGCGGCTTCGTTACTGGTGCGCCCTGAAGTATAAAATGCCGCTTCGTTTGGATGATTGAGCTCTTTCAAATGTTTTCCAATCATCGCATTGGCTTCGTCCCAGGAAATGGGTTCATAATGCGTTGCTCCAGGCTTGATCACCATCGGGTGTGTGAGACGTCCTTGTTGTCCTAACCAATAATCGCTTTGGTTTCGAAGTGCTTCAACGGAATACGTTTTGAAAAATGCAGGATCGACACGAGCACTCATGGCTTCCTCAGCAATGGCTTTCACACCATTTTCGCAATATTCTCCGAGGCGGGAGCGTTTTTGTGGATCGGGCCAGGCACATCCTGGACAGTCAACGCCTTCTTTTTGGTTGAGTTGATTCAACACTTTGAAACTTTTGCCAACGGGCATTCGCTTGAAAATGTTCTGTAAGGAAATTTTAACGGCCTTCATACCAGCAGCGTGATGTGCAGGTTTGCCAATTCTCAATGGTTTTTTTGGTGTTGTATCTTTCAAAACGTCGCGGATTGATTAGCTAAATTTAGCAGAATTCAGGGAATATCACGTAGAAGAAAGGGATCGGATTTATTCACCAGTTTGTGCTTCGATGCCGATTTTGTAGGATTTAAGGGCGCGCTCACGGGCGAATTTATGGTCGACGATTGGTTCTGGATAGCCAAATCCATCTATTTCTGGAACCCATTTACGGATGTATTCCATTTTCGGATCGAATTTTTTTAGTTGCTCAGAAGGGTTAAACACGCGAAAATAGGGTGCCGCATCACAGCCTGTTCCTGCAGCCCATTGCCAATTTCCATTATTTGCAGCGAGATCGTAATCCAGCAATTTTTCGGCAAAATAAGCTTCTCCCCAGCGCCAATCGATGAGCAAATGCTTGCATAAGAAACTTGCCGTCACCATCCGAACGCGGTTATGCATGAGTCCCGTTGCATTCAGTTCGCGCATTCCTGCATCCACCATGGGGTAGCCCGTATTTCCATCGCACCACGCTTGAAATTCGGTTGTGTTGTTGCGCCATTCAATCAAATCGTACTTACTTCGGAAATTGTTGTTAACGACGTCTGGAAAATGAAAGAGAATTTGCATAAAAAACTCGCGCCAGATCAATTCACTGAGAAAAACAGCATTGATTTTAAGTGCTTTTCGGATTATTTCTCGCACACTTACAGTACCAAAACGGAGATGGGTACTAAGTCCACTTGTACCGTTAATAGCTGGAAAATCGCGCACTTGATCGTAGTTCGTCAAATGATCTAATTGGAAGGGAGGTATACGAATAGCAGAAGGCGAAAATCCAATGGCATCGAGTCGTGGAAAAGCAAAATTATTGAGATACAAGCGTGAAAAATTCGGAGAAACACTTTCGGGAATCCCTTCTGTGCGTAGGCGCTCCAACCATTTATTTTTGAATGGTGTATAAACGGTGTAGGGGTTCCCGTCAGGTTTGAGAATATCGTCTTTTTCGAACAATACCTGATCCTTAAATGTGAGAAATTCGATGGCGTGATTGGCACACAATGCTGCAACGGAAGCGTCACGCTTCAGGGCATAAGGCTCGTAATCTCGGTTGGTGTAGATGGCATCAACATCGTAGGTAGCGATCAATTTTTCCCAAATCTCCAATGGTTGTCCGTGCTCAATTAATAATCCTGAGTTATGTGATTCAAAGATTGCGTGTATTTCAGCCAATTGCGTGTGGATGAATTGTACGCGTGGATCGGCTTTGGGCAGTTCCTCCAGGATGGTGCGATCAAAAATAAATAATGGGATGACAGGTGTTTCACGGGAAAGCGCCTGAAACAAACCAACATTGTCTTCTACGCGAAGATCACGACGAAACCAGAAAAAGGAAACTTTCATGTTAATTGTAAATCACGATATAGGCGTTTAAAGAAGTAGCGATACACAACCAGATAAAATAGGGGACTATTAACCAGGTCGCGCCTTTCATTGAATGTCGAAACAGGATGATTTTCAAAAGGAGAAGTAAGGTAAGCACAACAATGATGAGTAGTGCGGGGAGTGTTTGATGGAAGTAGAAAAAGACAGGATTCCACCCCACATTCAATAGCCATTGAAAGACGTAAAAGGGCGTCATTTTGATCGAATTTGTTCTGTTCCAGGCTATGCCCATGTATATCGTGTAACAAAGCATGATGAAAGTCCATGCCGCGCCAAACACCCATCCTGGAGGCGTCCAGGGTGCCTGATTCGCCGTCGTATACCATTCTGAAGCAACGCCACTTCCCGTAAAGAGACCACCGATAGCGAGCGCGCCAAAATTTAAAATAAAAAAGACCAGAAAAGGGATCGCACGTTTCATTTGAGTTCGTTGTTTCGGAGCATTTCCTCCAGGGTTTGTTTTCGGTACTCAAAAATGGACTGCAATTTCTTTTTAATAAACATACGGTAAGCTATTGGAGCGAGTATCGCGAATGGCAATTTAAAATGCACATGATCGGTCATTAAAACGCCACCTTCTACTTCTTCAAATCGGTGCTGGTGGTGCCAAAGTTTGTAAGGACCAAAACGTTGTTCATCGATAAACATTTTTTGGTGCTCTACTGTCGTAATTTCTGTCACCCAATTGGATCGAATGAATGGAAAAATGCGAATGCCGTAGGTAATTATTTGCCCTTGATGAATCGGTAAGTTGACAGGTGTTGTGATGCGAAAATCCAAATCAGATGGCGTCAACTTTTGCAAATTTTGGGGGGTGGAGAAGAAATGCCAAGCGCATTCTAATGTAACAGGAAGTAACTGCTTTGTCTGAAAACTATAAATACCAGAATGCTCGTAGAACTCCACCCCTTTAATCAAAATTGTTTAACAAATATATAAAAAAATTAAACAAAATGGAGGATTCGAAAAAAAATCAATCCTAAAATGAAGAAAACGAGTACAAAAGGCTATTTCGCCGCGTTCAGAATGCACTCACGCACCCATTCGTTCGGAATCATATCAATGGTTAAATTGATGCGTTCTTCCTCGGAAGTATTGATCACACTATGAGGATCGGTGAGACGCATGTACCAGCATTCACCAACTTGCATAGGAACATGAGTGCCGTTGAGCAAAAACTGCATTTCAGGGTCATTTTGGATGGGAATCGTTAATCGAATGACGGATTTTTCAATTTCCAAACCAAGGGTAGGGTCCGTGTGCGGTGCGATCACGGCTCCTGGTGCCAAACGTAACAATCGAATCAGCGTCACTTTTGTATGTGCATCGAAATGATCAATGATACTTTTCATGTATGGGGCTTCGCTTAAAATAGGTGCGTCCATCCATTCGGTCCAGGAACCATCGGCATAATCATCAGCGGGTGGGGGAAGCGGAAGTGATGGATCGATAAAATGCGCCGGTGCGCGCAATTGAATTACTTTGTAATATTCGAAGGCACCTTTACAGATATGTGCGGTTTCCTCCATCAATTTTTGAGGATCAAAAGTAAAGGGCAGTTTTACGCGATCAGGCGTTAAAGTGTTTGTTTCCATTGAATAGCATTTTGTGGTTTTGGCAACAGTTTCGTGCCACCATGTGCAAGATACAAAAAGGTGCTTTTGGTCGTTGGATTGTGCAGTTAATTTTTTTGAAATTGCCGTAGGAGTTTCATTGCTATTATGTGTACGCTTCTCAAAGTTCAGCTGGGTATACTGAGCGTTTCCGCAACGAAAAAGGCAAGCTTTTAAAAGCCTGCCTCAATGAATTATGGATCACATTGTTTTACCCATTCGTCAAATTATAAATCTCTTGAATGGATTTCAGTGATTTTTGGAAGTCAATATTAAGATCTATCAATTCGCCAGTAGAAACGTCGAAAACGCAGCCATGCACTTCTGGATAACCTTCGGACAAATATTGTTTTTGCCAAACCGCCATTTTAATCACGTTCAAACATTGCTCCTGCACGTTCAATTCGACCAAACGATTGTATTTTTTTTGCTCATCTTTGATGGCGTTCAATTCTTCTTTGTGCAAGCGATATACATCGCGAATGTTTCGGAGCCAGGGATTCAAAATTCCCAAATCAGCACTTTCCATCGCGGCTTTCACACCTCCGCAATAATAGTGACCACAGACCATGATTTGTTTCACTTTCAAGTACTTCACAGCGTATTCAATAACAGCAGATGAATTCAAATCGTTATTTGGAATTACGTTTGCCACATTGCGGTGCACAAACATTTGTCCTGGTGAAACACCTGTCATTTCCTCGGCGGTCACACGGCTATCACTACAACCGATATAGAGAATGTCCGGCGTTTGTCCTTTAGAAAGGTCTTGAAAATAGTTGGCGTCAAGTTTTAGTTTTTCAGTAACCCAAGCTCTGTTGTTGTCAAATATTTCTTCGAATAAATTCATGTCGGTGTCTTCTTTTAAAGTCCTAAATATAGTATCCTATTTGTAGATAACGCCCTTTTTTCTAAAATACGTTAACGCGTCGTGCGGTTTGTTTGGGAGGGTTTGTACTTTTTTTGACCACATCTTCATTATTCAGTTAATTTTGGATTTCATTCAAACGCGAAATAATACATCCGTGAAAACTTTACGAAAATAAATGAAGTTTATTGGTCGTAAAATAGCAAAATACCTTGTTGTTTCTATATGTATATTCAGCGGTGAAACATGCAGCTACGCGCAGATAGATGCATCGAACCTGAACAAGCAACTGCTAGAACATAAAATCAAATTGTTGATTGATTCGACGCGGTTGTCGTACCAGCTATCTCCCTTATTTAATGACTCGATACTGTACGTGGCATCGGATCATCACGCTAGGTACATGCTTTCCAAGGGGGAATTGAGCCACACAGAAGACCCTTCGAAAGCGTTTTATCATCCACAAGATCGAGCCAATTTTTATGGTGCACCGAAATCGTATCTCGTCGGTGAAAATGTAGCGTACGCACCTTACAACTCGAATGTTCGGGTCAAAGGAAAAACCTTTAACACGTATACTTACGACGAAATTGCCCGCTGTCTGGTGTTTTCCTGGATCAACTCCAAGGGACATTTTAAGAACATTGTTCATCCCGAATATCAAGTCACCGGACTGTCAATTGCGATTGATCCTGAGACCCAACGCGTGTACGCCTGCCAAAAATTTGCACAAGTACTTTATCAGTATTCCTTTGAAGAAAATCCTGATTTTTTCCCTTATTCTTCCATGAATCAGGATTCTGTGAATGCATTAATTGCCAACGTGCCAAAGGATATGTCCTACCCATTTGGATTGCGCTATGATAAAAAAGAGAAGTGTGAAGAATGCAAGCCCGTCTGGGCGTATTATCCTCCTATTTCTGTGCGCATCGACCGTAATTATTTCGTTCTTAGAGTCGAAGATTCCGAGTTTGTGAAGACATTGATTAAAAATAAACACGACGGATTTGCCATTGAATTGGTTCCTTTCGATCCTTTTGCCTGTGGAAATCCACAATATGAGGAGGAACCAAGTAGAAGAAACGGACAAAAAAGAACTTCAGGGCGCGTGTTGGAACCTGTGTACCGAAATGATCTTATCAAAGGGTTCAAGAAACGCAAACGGGTGAAGAATCTCACTTTTGTGAATTACTTGTTTACGGCGGATTCCGTGTCGTTTTTCCGACGCTTTGGACAGTACAAACTCGCCAGATTTGAAGCAAAATATTTTGAAGTTAAATTAGGAAAAGTGCCGAAAGACATGAATTCTTGGTGGAACCACAACCTAATGTACATTCACAACAAACAGATTTGTCACTTCCTCTTTTTAACGAATTATCCTGGGGAATTGGATTTGGAAATGTTGGATGTACCTTATTTTCCTCCAGTTCCATTGGATGATTACGAATTTGAGTTGGATCATTTCAAAGATACTCTGGAGCTCTTTTATGAAGCAGGGGAAACGGTTACAACAAGTAAAGAATTTGAATCGCTCATTCGAAAGTACATCGAAAAGCACGTGACGATTCAACAAATCAGTATTGAAGGCTTTTGTTCCGTGGAAGGAAATGTCGCGACAAACGAAATGTTGCATCAACAAAGAGCTCAAAACATTCTTACGAGACTTCAATCCATTGTGGTTTCTGATACGATTGCCCAAATATATTCTCAAGTGGCTTGGGATCATTTTTACGCAAATGTCAAGGAAGATTCCAAGTGGAAGTTTTTATATCCTTTGTCGAAAAATGAAATTGTTGCATACCTCAACGATCCGACGAATGAACGGCCATTAGATATTTTAAGGAACGAACGCAAAGTCAAGGTTGAAATTACAGGAATTCGGGAATTGACATCGAAAAATGCCAACTATTACATTCAACGCGATTTAAATAAGCTTGTTTATAAGGATTCGCGCGGGAAATTACATTGTTCGAGCATGGATACTTTGCAAAAAATATACGCGAAGGCCTTTTATTTTTCAACCCTTGATACTATCTCTAAAGCAGATTTTTTAAAAATAAAATTGCCTAAGGTAGTAGAAGAGTTTCCACATAGTTTGGATCATGATTTCGCGTTTTATCGGTATCATTATTTGAAAGAAACAGCGACTGATAACGAACGGGAAAACCTAGAATCACAAATCGAATTCGTTTTTACGATGTGCGGTGCCGCAGCTCATTTGAGTCCGCAATTTCATTATTTATCGGCATGCTTGTTGGTTGATAAAATCAAAGCAAAACCGAAAATTACAGCAGACAATCCTGACATTCAAAAAGCATTCAATCGCTTGAACTTGTTGCTCACTTCTTATGATTTGGATAGTAATTTTAAGTTTAATATTGCGAAAGCAAATCTCAATATTGTCAATATTTTGTGCGAGACTGTTGACCCCGATCAGATTTTTGAATACACCGATATAGTGAATGCCAGTTTGATTCATATCACGGAATTTTATCAAAAATCAGGAAGTTTAACACCAGAAATAGTGTTGAAGCTGGCAAAGTTGTCGTGTTTTTTCAAAAATGTCGCACTTGCCGTTGAACTTTGCAGTCATTTCCTTGACGATGATGAGGTGTTGAAATTGTATCTTCCTTTGGCGTATTGCCACACGTCGTATTTGAGCGGTGATGAAATGTTACAGTTTGAGCGGGACTACCACGCGTTACTCCTTGAAGCAAAACAGCGATTGTCGGCAGAAGAATGGTGTGATCTGTTTTATGGAAATTATGGCATTCCCTTTCAAATTATGGACAACAAATCACTTCACGAGGAGTTCTGCACTACATGTCCCAACCGTTTAAATAAGGTTTTGGAGGAATTTTCTGAAGGGGAATAGTGGTGATATTTACTCTTGCACAGCATGCTTGTATGCCGCCCTACGCAAACGATCATTGATTGCTTCTCCGATGCCATCGTTGGGAACTTCTTCGATGAGAATGATATCGAGATTGAGGGCATCCATTTCGTACAACGCTGCGTATAAATGAGCCGCGTATTCGCTCAAATCTCCTTTCGGTGAAAGCGCTTTCTGAGGGACAGTATGGTTCGTTACAAGTAATTCGCGGAATGTGATAATACCTATTTTTAAACCGACGTAGCGCTGCAGTAATGGTTGTAGGTCTCTCGCCAGCATCAAGGGCGTGTTGGGCGAATAGTGCTTTTTAAACATCCCAGGACTTTCGGGTGCGACTTCATTGTTCGTTTCGTACACTTCGCAATTTAAGGCTTCTTCAATTTGCGCTTTAGTGATGGCGCCTTGCCGGTAGAGCAGCACTTTTCCTTCTTTAAAACCCACGATGGTCGATTCAATGCCTCGTGAACAGTTGCCGCCGTTTAAAATGAAAGGTGCTTTTTCTCCGAGGGACAGGCGCACGTGCTCTGGACTTGTGGGACTAATGTGATTGGAGCGATTGGCACTAGGGGCGACTAGAGGGAAATCAAGGGAAGCCAACAATTGGAGAGTGACCTCATGGTCGGGAACTCGGATGCCGACCGTATTTTTCCCCGCTGTGACCAAATCCGAAATATGTGTTTGTTTTTCGAGGACCAAAGTGAGCGGACCGGGCCAAAAGAGATCGGCTAGTTTTAGTGCAGCATTAGGAATGTTTTGTGCCACGGTGTGCATTGCTTCCTTTTCCTTGACATGGACAATTAGAGGATTGATCGGCGGACGATTTTTTGTGGTGTAGATCAATCGAACAGCGCTGTCCGAAAAGGCATTTCCAGCCAAACCATAAACGGTTTCTGTGGGAATTGCGACCAACCTCCCTTCTTTCAGCTCACGAGCGGCGCGGGCAATATCTGCAGTCTGCATCATCGTTAAGGATTACAAAAATCACAATACATAGGGTCTTCGAACCTTTTCGAGTTCGGGAAAGACTTGCGCTCCGAATATAGACATTTTGGACACTTGTAGATGTGTTCCAGTGTCGATTTGGTCGGTAAATAGCATTGTTCACACGGCAAACCTGCGCACGCTTCTGAGACCCAAAAGCCTGGAGATTCGCAAGAGGGACAGGTACTTTCCAGTTTTTGTATTAGCTGCCGAGTGGCTTTTTCTATCGCTAGCATACGCGTTGGATTGTGCATGGCCCGCATGTCTGTTTCTATCCAAACTTCGGCATTCCGTTCGAGGAGTTCACCCACCATTTTTTCGAATTTTATCGGATCAACCAATCCTTTAACAATGGGGCTGGTGTGCTCCTTTTTTCGAAGGATCAAGCCGTGTGACGGAAATAATGCTTGCGTAGCAAATGCTTCTGCTTCCTCCAGCGATTTGATTGTGGCACCCTGGAAATTGGTTGCAGTGGTAAGTTCCCTTCCAACGATTTCTAAATTGTTTTTTCGGTCGAGAAGCATCACGATTTCATCGTTCGCATGTGCAAATGGAAGCAACGGATGAACTCCAAAGGAACCTTCACTGGCAATCGCAAGATCACACGCCATTACTTCCATCGCCATTTCACACTTCTTACGTGCCGTTTCGAGTGGTGTTCCCAGGCGATCAATTTCTCCAGAGAAAGTACCTAAAGTGTCCGTGTTTATCTCAGGAACGACACACAGAGTTTCCAATTTTTTGATTAGCAGCGGAGCAATAACTGTTTCTTTTTGGTGCATGGTCGCAATGGCAATGGTACGACCCGCAAATAAGGAATTGTCATGCATACATTCGTTCTCGCGTCTGCTCTGGAGCATTTAACTCGATCGAAAATTGAACGTCGACTTCGGTTTTTTCACTCAGGGAAGTGGCAAAAAACGCTTCTATTTCAGCTTTCTTTGCTTGAAGCGCTGCAATTTTTTGTTCCGTTAACGCTGGCGTCGTTGAATGATCTCTTTCCCATTGCGAGATGTACGCGTGTTTGCAGTTCTCAATTTTTTCATCGATGAGTTTCAAGAGTAAATCTTTTGATTCGTGTCTTTGAAATCCTAAATCTTCAATGTTTAGCTTGCTTGTTTTCATAATCGATTCAATTTAAACGGTGACTAATTCTTTTTCTTTCTGTGTAATGCTTGTGTTTCCAGTGGCTTCCCATTGACCATTTTCACGGTAGCGGTGGCTTATTTTTCCGTTGGCATCCATGCGCGATAAGGAGATCCATCCATGATCAAACAATTGTTGAACGTGCGCGTGTTTTTCTATTATACTGTTGATTCCGTCAAGTGACGCTTCAATGATTACATTGAGTCGTTGCGGTAAGTGTTCCAATTTTTCTCCATTGTGAACCGATTGCAAGGGAAGTCCGATGCGAAGATCGCCGTTCGATCCTTCCATTACCCCAATTCCACCCGTGACGTTGTGCAATGTTTTGTTTCCAGCACCGAAGTGTACCGGGTCCACGGCACTCGCGTAATATTGAAGGTTGATCCAGCTTGTTACCACCATTGGAGCGGTCATAATGCTTTCCAGGAGTTGGTGTTCTGCATCTAGTTTCTCGTCGTACGAATGCAAGAAGGCTTTTCCATTCAGATTCAATCCTTCGGTGCGTGATCTTCGGGCTATAATAAAGGCACTACATCCTGCCAATCCCCATTCTGGTCGAATTTGAGACCAATCTTGCGCTCTGCTTGCTACCTTCTTGTAAATTTTTTCAAATTGTGTGTCGCTAATCTTGAGGCGTTCCGCGCGTTCCATTCGACTCATGGCACTTGCTTTTTGAAGTGAAGTTTTGATGGATTGGATCGCTGTTGCGTGTGTTTCTGGAAGAAATTTTTCGTTGAGGATTTCTATTTCATCGGTCGTTGTATCATGCAGACATGCCACGAAAAGCGTTTTTTCAGGTATGATTGTGCCTTGTTTCGCTAGTTCTGCGCGAACTGTTGGGTCGTTCAAAATTTGTTGGGCAGTAAGTGCGTTTATTTCACCCGAATGACCACCACAAGCACCGCAATCCAGTCCTGCTGCATGCGGATTGTTCACCGAAGAAGAACCGTGTCCAGCAATCAGTACAACGGGAGCCAAATCCTTTTTGATGCCGATTCCTGTGAGTGCTCCTTGCGCCATAGCAACTTTTTGTTTGAGGGAAATCGCGGACAAATCAAGAATGCGCTCGTGTTGCAGCCATTTTTTTAGTCCATCTACTTTTGGGTCTGCTGCTGGCCGCGTCAACCCTGTGGAATCAGCGATGAGTTTCGGAAGATAGAGCAACCCTAATGGACTGACAAACCCGAAAGAAGTGATGGCACCCGATCGAAATTTCTTCCAGGTTTTTGCTACCTGGTGTTGTGTTGTGCGTTTTCTTTTGGCACGTGTTTCATCCTTAAATGTCTCTTTTACGGTGCAAGAAGATGGTATGAGTACGGGGCATTGATTTTTCCCTTCGGAATGTCCCAATGGAACATAATCAATTGCGAATCCAAAAAATCCTGCAAATCCGAATGTTGCTATGGTTGGATCCAATTGTTCGAGGTTTCTTCGGTACACTTCGGAGCGTACATCGATACAAAAGACCATTTGTGCAGCAGTCGTGCGTTCGGTAGTATCGATTTTATGTGCAATCAAAGCGGATTCTATTTCGGATTGGTGCGCAATATCGTAGGCGTCCTGAAGGAGCAATTCCGTTTCTATTTTCTCGAGAAACACACTGTTTTCTGCCTCGGTACCGTGCATTTTTTTGTACCAATCTTCTTTGATCGTCGTATTCCCAAATCCCTCGAGGAAGTAGAATTCCCAAGCCAAAAGAATGGCGAGAAAAGCCTGTAATCGATTGTCTTTCTTTTCGTAGAGCGCATTGTTGAAATCCAGACCAGCGATGTATGAGGACCAACCAAGCGTTTTTAATAAAACCGAGTGTAAATATGCTTCAACTGTTTCTTCGGGAAGCTTTATTTTGTTCAGAATGAAGGCAATCGTTTCGAAGGAATCATCAGGAAGTGTTTTGATCGTTGCTCGGAAGCGTGGCAATCCCATTAATTCAGCGGACAAATCAACCGTGGCTTCAGCTTTCCAGGCTTGATAAACATCTTGTTCGGCTTGGGTTGTGTTCCAAAGTGCCACATACTCGTCGAAATATGCCGCAGCCCAGGAAGAAATCCGATCGACCATAAAAGTGTCCCAGTCCTTTTTCGTTATGGTAGAAGCGATACTCACCAAAGTAGCATCTTGTTCAGGGCTTTCATCGACCGTTGCTGTTAACTTTTCAATATGCTTGATCAACGCCTCAAAATTGTTGAGTTGTTTGCCGTGTCTCTGAAATGCTGTGGCGATGGCTTCTGGAGTAATGGTGCCGTTGGTTATTTGCTCCAGGTAAAAGGAAAGCGGCATGGTCATTCGAATGTTTCCACGTTTGGCGAGGTTTTTCGCGGTATCTGAAAACGTACAGTCAGTAAAGCCTACAAAAGGGTTCACGGCAACGTAATTTTTCAAGGGCCATACAGGTGCGATGCGTTTGCAGCTCGCGTCAATCAGTGCTTTTACGTTCGTTGTGTTCATACGTTTTGTTTTATCGATTAAGAGTTGTTTCGGTTTTCAATTGCAAACTATTCATGATGCGATCGAAGATTAAGTTGAAATACAGCCCGTTTCTAAGGTGAATTCCAATGCGGTTTGCCTTATTTTTATTTTGTACGGCGTCCCCAGTAACTTGCAGTGCGACGACTATTAGGAATAGGGCAAGTACTGTTGAGGAAATAACAATAAGTGCGGTACTTGGTAGGTGAATTTCTGGAATTTGATTTCCAATGGCACTTTGCAAGATCCACTCGAAAAAGAAAAAGAAGTTGATCACCATTCCCGAGCCCAGCATCAGATAGAGGATGGATCGAAGGCTGTTGTTGGAATCCCATGAGTTGATTTGAACAGAAAGTACCCCCAGGAAGATGATACTTCCGATAATCAACAGTTGAAACTCTGTGTTCCAGGTAACGCCCCAGAAATACGCGATTGAGAAATATAGTCCTACGGAAACCAAGAGTCCAATTGCCATGCGATACACATGTCCCGAACGTACATAGTTGGAAGCGTTTTTTGTTTTAACGCGATCCACCACACTCCCCGAAGAAAGGAATCCGTGTGCTTTGTAAAATGAATGCGCAATCAAGTGTAGGAGGGAGGCTGCGTATACACCTAGTCCACAGACCATCAAAGTGAATCCCATGTGCCCAATACTGGAGTAGGCGAGTGATGTTTTAATGGCAGGTTGGGTAATCGAAACAACCGCTCCGAACAAGGCACTTAATGCTCCGATTGCGACCAGAACACTACTTGCGGTGCTGGCAACATCCATCAGGAAGGCAAAGCGAATGATGAGGAAAGGCCCAGCATTCAAGAGTCCGGCGTGCAAGAGCGCTGAAACAGGTGTTGGTGCTTCCATGACATCCAAAAGCCAACCGTGGAAAGGCACTTGCACTGATTTCAAACAGGCACTTAAAACTAGGAATACTGCGGCGAATTCGATGCGGTAGGAAGTTGTATCGCTGGAAAGCAATTGCAATTTTTCGAAAATCGCTTGGAGACTACCCGTGTTGAATTCGAGATAGATTAAGAGTAGCCCGATGAACAGCGAAAGATCGCCCAAACGCGCAACCACGAATTTTTTTCGAGCTGCCAGGACCGCCTTTTTTCGATCTGGATAAAAGAGTAGGAGTTGGTGCAAACCGACACTCGTCCCTACCCAGGCCACAAATAGCGTAGCAATATTACCTGAGAGTACGAGAATTTGAACGAATGCGATGGTGAAGGCAAGCCGACGAAAGAATTGTTTGTGTCTTGGATCGCCTTCAAGGTAGTTTCGACTGAAGCGGACAACCACCATGGCAATAATCGAAATCATGGCAAACATGAGGATGCTGAGCGAATCGATTCGAATACTTAGTCCCAAATTTTGCAGGCTAAAAAACGAGACTTCTGTAGCATCGTAATTGAACAGCCATAGCGCGCCTGAAAAAGCCCCAACAAAAGCAATAATCAGTGCGGCGATCAATGTCGAGAAAACGTTAGACACTTTGTGGAAGGGCTTGCCTGAGATACTGGTCGCAAAAAGGAGAAGCGCTGGGATAAGTAGAAGAAGACTTGTTATTGTTGCACTCATAATAATCGTTCTTTGTTTTTTTTGACAAAGCTATGGGGCTTAATTCATATATTTTCATTTATATTTAGAATGGTAACCATAAAATATATTTATGAATTATACAATCAACCAGTTGCGGATTTTCCTGAAAATTGTTGAAACAAAGAGCGTTACTAAGGCTTCGGAGGAGCTTTTTATGACCCAGCCGGCGGTATCTATTCAACTGAAAAACTTCCAGGAGCAGTTTAAAATTCCCCTTACAGAAATCGTTGGGAGAAGTCTGCACGTAACAGATTTCGGGTTGGAAATTGCTGGGATTGCTGAACGCGTTTTTGTGGAATTGGAGGAACTAAAGTACAAGACAAGCGAATACGAGGGCTTACTTGCAGGACGTTTGAAACTTTCGGCGGCTTCAACGGGAAAGTACGTGTTGCCGTTTTTCTTGTCTGATTTTCTTGAAGGTCAGCCTGGCATCGATTTGATGTTGGATGTGACCAACAAATCCAAAGTGGTAGAAAGTTTGCGCAATAACGAGATTGACTTTGCTATTGTTTCGATTTTGCCAGAAGATTTAGACGTTCACGAAGAGTTATTGCTTGAAAACAAACTTTATCTGGTCGGCACCAACGAAAACTATAAAGAGAAAAAAGTTTTGATTTTCCGTGAAGAAGGTTCGGCAACGCGTCAGGAAATGGAGCATTATTTTCAGGAAAAAGACACAAAGAAACGCAAGAAGGTGGAGCTGACTTCCAATGAAGCGGTAAAGCAGGCAGTGCTGGCTGGACTGGGACATTCGATCCTTCCGTTGATTGGAATCAAAAACGAATTGATGAATAATTCACTAAAAATCATCAAGAAAAAAGGGCTTCCGATGAAAACGGATTGGCGATTGATTTGGCTAAAAAACAAACGATTGTCCCCAGTTGCAAAAGCCTTTCTGGAATACATCCAACAGGAAAAAGCGCAGATTTTGGAGAAGCATTTTAAGTGGTACGAGGAGTTTGAGTAGCGGGCCTGTAGCCTTGTTCACTGCTTTATCAAACGCATCGAATGACTTTTCTCAACACGGATTAAGTAGACGCCGGATTGCAAGGTTTCAATATCAATAACGCTGGTTGGCTGTGTAAGTTCTCCCGATACTAATTCACGCCCGTTTAGGTCTACAATAGAATAGCCGATTGCACCTATGAAATTCTCCAATTCAACCTGTAAAAGTCCAGTATTGGGATTGGGATAGATCTGAAAGACTGCGGCGTGTTCGTTTTCTTCCAACGATGCGTTCGGGCAACCGCTAAGGTTCAATGCGCAAGCGATTCGGGGACAAAGGTAATTGGCAACAGTATCCAAATATGCGTTGGATTGGGTCAGACTCATGCCAGGGTTGGTCAGAAATCCCTGATCATTAAATGTTCCGCCAGCAGGGTGGGGAATGTCCCATGTGGTAAAATCCCAATAATTCCACGGCGAATATTCGGTACTCGTGGTAATGAAAGGATACAATCCATCCAATCCTGCGTTATTCAGGTCGGCTTGAGCGGTATATGCGTCCGAATAGGTGATCGAAGAAAAAGGGGTGTTATTCCCATAAAACGCTTGTCTTCGTTGAATTCCCTTGGAGCCAGAGGCATTGATGATAAAATCCCCAGACGTTTGGGTGATCACTGCGCCAAAATCATAGGGAGCAAAAGGATCAAAAGGAAGTCCAAGGCTCACCATAGGAACATCGCCAGCTTCAATCCAGGTGGAATCTCCAACATATCCTCCCAAATTGAAAGCAAAGTGAATCGCGCTGCTATAGCTAGGATAGTTGGCAATCGTTAGTGGTCTTGTTTGTGTGGCATACACATTTCCAGAAAGGGATGAATCCACATAGGACTGCAAGGTTGTTGGGTTGATATATTTTGGAAGGGTCCATTCTTCATAACGGTCGAGGAATGCAAGACTGGCACTGATTTGACCTCCAACTCCAAAACCACCACTGATGATGCGGCTGGTATCAATTCCAAATGTATTGTTCTGTGCATCTACATCCATCCGCAGATAGCGCACCAACGTAAATCCATCTTGAGACGCACGATATTGGGCGTTGAGATACGTACTTGTTCTAATTTCTTGCGTCGAGCCGTTTGGATTCCATCCCAATCGATAATTGTAGGAGATTGCCACAAAGCCTCGCTTTGCGAGATTTTCGCAGAAATGTACAATCGCAGAATCGCGCTTATCACCGTATGGCATTCCATTTAGGGACGGCGGAAGAAATTCACCATCGTGCGCAATGATAACGACTGGTCGCTCCGTTTCTGTATCACCAATTGGTTCGTAGACGTCCATCAGTAATGTCTCTGCGGACGGAAATCCATTAATAACGGTAATACTATTCGCGTAGGGAACGTCATTCGTTACAGAGACATCCGCAAAAACCTCTGAAATATAGCGTTGCGAAAAGGTGCCAAAGCTAAAAAACAATAGGACGGTTAGAAATAATTGAGTTGCGAGTGAGGACTTCATAATTGACGGAATTGTGTTTTGCCCAAAGTTATGTCCATAGGTATAGTTATAAAATGATATAAATCAACTTTATAAGGAATTATTGATAGGGATTGTTGGATGCACCAGGCGACGGTAAAAATGGATTGTACAGGCGGGAGGTTTTTTCACTTCCAGCAGGGAAGTCTTTACTTTCCAATACTTGTCAACCATACGACTACTAATTTCGTTAGCGTAGTAAAGCTTGAGACATCTAATTTCAAAATCAATGAAATCAATAATTTTTTTAACGACCCTATCGCTCGCCTTTCTAATCGCATCTGGATGCAAGAAAAAGGTTATGGATAGTCGAAAGAAGTATATCGGAACTTGGGAAATGACAATACTTAATGAAGGAACGACCTATAGTACTGATATGGGCGGAAATTCTGTAACAGAACATTATTCAAACACGATTGTTCAAGATGTTGATATTACAATGGATGAAACGACTGAAGACGGTCTCATCCTTCATTTTAGTAGTGGTACAAAAGAGATTTCATTAACGAGTAATGGCAAGTTTGAGAAAAAATGCAACGCACCTTTGACAACGGTCATAACGGGTTCTTTTCAATCGAAACATGAAATGACAATGGTGATGTCTAATTGGGGTCATTGCAATTCCTATTCAGCTGGGGGCCATTCGAATCAAACGATCTCAGGAGTAAAAAAGTAAGAATGAAAATAGCACGCTGTCCAGATTGATTATACCAGTAATAAGGGATCCACGGAGGTTTTTTCGAACCGAATTTTTGAAAAAATAGGTTTTCGTGCGGCTTTGGAGTTTCGGTAAGAAATGGGTGATAATAAGAAAAGCACTCCGCTAGAAGTGCTTTTTGTGACCTTAAGCGGTTGGATGTCTAACTTTTTGGAGGAGGATTTGGAGAAAATTGAAGCTCTTTTTATTGTTAATAAACGCACTGTTGAACAACTTAACGGGGAAACACCGACAAAAACAGGAATTAATCACAGTCCGAGTTAATATTCCGTAATTCTACCAAATAGCATTTTTTGATTTGGATTTCTATAAAAGTTTCAACCTTCTAGGTCAAGTATGAATCTATCAATAGAGTCATGTTTAATGAACAACAATTTTAGAACATCCTAATCCAGAGACATTGACGAAATAAACACCTGGACTTAAATGGCCAATATCCAAGCTTACCGATTTATTCTTGGTGTTCGCATCCAGTAATTTCTTACCATGAACATCCAATATTTCAACGTTTCGGGGCATTCCGTCTGGTAGTTTAACATTGAGTTTTCCAGAGCTTGGATTTGGGTACAATGTGAATAATTGAATTTCATGTTGTTCTAACGACAAATTGTCTATGTCAACGTATTCAACTGTAGACATTTCATCGCATCCATCAAAATTCGTTGTCAACAAAGCGTAGAACCCCGATTGAGTTATAACATACGAATCTTGCGTAGCTCCGACAATTGGATTAAAATCGAAATACCATTGATAACCGGAACCGATAAAGTCACTTTGAAGCACCGTATCATCCACTACCGTGAAAGACGAGTTAGTTACCGATGCTATCAAGGTATGACTGTCCTCAGAAATACAACCATCTTGATTGATAATAACAAGAGTTACAGTTCCTGGGCTTGTTGCCGTCACTTGTGATATATTCTGAATAGTTATGCTCCAATCGTAATTATTTCCGGACAATATTGGGCTTGCTGTTAGATCAACGCCCGTTCCAGGGCATATTATGGTATCCCCTAAAATTTCCGCTGGAACTGGTGTAGGCAATAGTGAAATATTTAACGTGTCTACTGAAATACACCCATGAAAATCGGTTGCCGTCAGCGTTACCTGCCCTGCTGCAGTTACAAAGATAGAATCTGTAACGCTCGAATTTGACCAATTTAATTGCTGATCATTGCTAGACACTGAAGATTGCAGCAAAAGGCTGTCATATACGCAGAGAACAGAATCTCCCTGAATCTGAACTTCTTCATATCCATAGTAAGTAAACAAAACAGTATTATTTGCTGCATCGAAATCAGTCAGTCCATTCGGAAAATCAATGTTTACGAATATGGAATATGTCTCCCCAGACAGGAATGGAAATGTTCCCAAATTTATCTCATCAGCACCACCCGATGCAATAGAACCCGTCCAAACGCCTGTGATAGGTGTTCCGCTATTCACACTCCATTCATACGTAAATGAAGTCAATGAAGTATCCAAATTGTTTTGAACGAGAATAACTACACTATCCTGCAAGACACACAACAATCCGTCGGGTGCTAACAAGCTATCGATAGCGATATCATAAAACAAGGTTGAATCAAAATCGAACTCGTCCGCACCAATATCTGGGAAGTTCAAATCCCTAATCTCCGCGTCAATATCATCTGTTACACTCGGTAAAGGAACTCCGGCACTATCGATGATTGCTGCATTCGTATGTAAGTCCGTATTCGAGAAGAATTGAGGGTCTCCAAAGATTGAATTATTATCGTTTGCGGTGGTTGATTGCCAAGATGCAAAGCTGTAATTGGCACCGTCTATACTGGCAAAATCAAGTATTGATCCTCCATGAAAGAGGTTGTAATTGCTTGATACATTCCCCAGATTGTTTACACTTTGACCGAAAAAATAATGGTAGCTACTGTCTTCGAGTTTGACTATGTTATTTTGAAAATCCAATCCGACGGTATTCTCTAATTGAAGTCCGTTCTCTCCTGCCAAAAAGGAATTATTGTAAATTTTTATGTCAGCGCAATCACTCGTCCAAATTGGACTCTTCTCAGTAACGATGAAATTGTTTTTGGCAATTGTTTCCCCGGAAATCTGAACCAAATTAAGCCCATTGTGCGTAGATTTTATGGTATTTTCGGAAATTAAAACTGGTCCTGCACTCCAAGAAATATCAATGGCCGAATTAAAATACTGCTGCGATACGTCAAAGTGGTTATTGATAAACTCTAAATTCTCAGAAGAGAAGTGTCTAACAAAGCCATAATCACCGGTGAATTTACAGTCTTGCAATAGAAAATTATCACAATGGTCCACGTCAATTCTAGTCGTCTTAAAAGTACAACTCTTAAAGCTTAAGCCATCCGCTCCAGGAACGAAAGAATTTTCCGTTTCGAACTCCGATTCAGGTCCGAAATAACACGAATCAAATGATAAGTTTGTTGCCTCAAAAAGACTCAAGTCTGGCGAGTTTGAGGTGTTGTTTTTCTCGAAGTTCAAATGTTTGAAATAGACGTTATATACTCCATGAAAATCTAACTTACCCGAGAGAGAACCTGAAGAAACGATCACATTGCCCGTATCTGGTATTGCCGACTGGAAATAGATCGCTGTAGTGCTCGTATTTCCAGGAATTGGACCCAAATCTCCCCAGTTGTTGTAAAATCCTGGGTTTATATTGAACCATACGGTGTCACAGATTCCTACGTGCAAGTTTGTCAATGCATCTTGAATAGTAGTAAAGTCCGCAGATGTTCCGCCTACTGTGTAAACTCCTGCTAGCTTCGTACTTAACGTGAATTCGAAATCATTGTTCTGGTATAATGAATCTTCAATTCCATTTGGCATGTTCGAATTCAAGCTAATGACTGGATTTACTCCGAGCACAGCGTAATTACCGATAAATACATTTACTGTATCAAAGGAATTGATCAGAGTTTGCACAGAAACAGTATCAATAGTACTTCCATTAATGCTCACGTACACTTCAAAACTATCAATTGGATCGGATCCATAATTTGACATTTCAACATAGAGGTCTTCCTGCGCATCTTGACATATACTTGTGCCACTTAAATTGGAGCTCGGTAGCATAACCAAATCAATAAGTGGTTTCTCAAATTCGTGCGATCCCATATCGGGAGAAATGACATCACGTAGATTCAATACAATATCATCCGTTATTCCACCAAGAGGAATTCCATTGTTATCAATCAAGTCAGTAACGGTAGGCAAAAGCAATGAATCACTTATAAAAACTGGGTCAAAGAAAGTAGAATTCGCATCTTGATTCGTAGCCGTTTTATAGGCTAAGAAATCGGACAAAATAGTCCCTTGATTTCTGACAAAAATGCTACCCTCATTGTAGAAATTGTTATGATCAGAATTAAGCCCTACAGCGTTGTCCAACTGGAAGAAATATCCCGTTCCGTTAAACACAAACTGATTGTTGTAAAGAAGAAGTGAATCTTGAACTTCGCTGTATATTATTTTGGATACCGTTGTGACTTGGTTCTCTGCTTGCTCTGAATAGAAACTATTGAAAAGAATTTGCGCTTCATTCACATTGATCAAATCTACTGTAGCACTGTTAGCATTCGATCTTTCAATTTGAGAGAGCGAGTTATTGTAGAATACAAGCGGCTGATTTCCAGTATTATTTGGGGAGGTTATGCGCACCAAGTTGCCATTACCGTATCCTAGCATCGTATTGTGGTGAATGAGAAGACTGTCATTTGCCAAATGCTCAATATCAAGCACCGAAGGAACATTCAAAAAGCTACCGATGTGATTGCTATAATTGTAAGCAATTTCAATACTGTCGAAATCCAGAAGAACAATGTCTTCTCTCACAATCGAGTCAAAGTGATTGCTGATTATGCTAATGCCTTGCCCATCAAGGGTATTCATTAAATAAGCTTCAGAGTGCACTCCTCGAGATCCATTCTGAAAACGGTTGTTTTTAATCGAAATGTTTTTTACCACAGTTGAATCGTACCGTGCCGATTGAATGTACACGTTATCCACATACTGCGAAAGTTGAGAGTTCTGAAAAATACAAGAATCAATCTTTATATTCTCTGCTCCAATTCCAATCCAAAAATTTGGAACGGTTCCTGCTTGCGTATTGTTCCTATCGAGAGTTAGGTGCTTGAAAGTTATATTTTTAGAATTGATAATTGAGACCAATGCGTTACTTATAAACGGATTTATTGGGTACTTGAGAACAACGTCTTGTGCGGTTTGTGTCTCAGACTGAATTAGAACAGAATCAGTACTTGCATAATTATCAATATTTTCCAGTTCGAATTCCCATTGATAGATTCCAGGACGAATATTCAATACTACATTACCGCACGTTCCGTAGGTACTCAAACTCAAGAAGGCATCCTGTGGTGTCGCGTAATCTGGATTTATCCCTCCAATGGTGTACGTCCCATTTAAGCGGTACAGTGGGAAAACAACTTCACTCGTATCGTTTGCGTTGTATGTATCAGGAACACCGTTAGGATCTTCCACCCAAACTGTAAATTCATTGTTTGCTTGAAACTGTCCGTAGTTCAGTACCGTTAGTGGTGTCACAGAATCACCAGGAGACAAATTTCCAGACCAGAAAATACTATCTTCTGTTCCAATTGCATCTTCGAAATGAATCCAACAACTTGTCAGATTGTTTTCTCCTTCATTTATTAAGGTGACGATGATATCTTCATTCGTATAACATGCGAGGCTGTCGAATTCATTTAATGTTCGAATAGCTGCATCATCAGGAGTACAAGAAACAGGTGTGAATTCTATCTTGAGTGTATCATTTGTTGTCAAATAGTTCTGCACCCCATTTACATTCGACACCCAAATTTCACACGTGTACGTCGAATCTTGTACATTAAAACTTCCCACAGGAAAATCTTGTATATTTTGCCCCGAAAGTAAAGAACCTGTCCAATTTACATTAGGCTGTAATATTCCATTCATACTCCAATTAAATACAATATCTGTTACAGGATCCGCTCCCAAGTTTCCAAAGTCAATGCTAATCGGAGTCAATCCAATGCACGTAGAATCATTTGGCAAATCGCTAGATTCAAAAAGCCATACATCCGTAACAACAGGATGCGAACACCCCGTTTGAAAATTTTGATTGTGCGCCTGCGTGCCACAAACGGCATTGGTCGTTGCATAATCCATTACATAATTTCCAGCGATCACATTATAGGGCTCCAATCCTTGGTTGGCGGATCCAATAGTTGTTGAAAAGTACATAATATCGTCCTGATCCATAACGTGTCCAAGGAGATGAGCATGTCCCAATTCGTGCAATGCAACTGAGGTGAAATCGAATTGATTTGTAGGAACATTACCATTGCCGTAATACCAGTTAGTAGTACTACTAAAAACTATGTCTTGTTCGGATACGTAATAGTCCACACCGTTGCACGAACTTGAAAACGTATTACAAACGCCTAAAACGCCTGCAGACAACGGCCCATAAAAAACCAAATCAATTCCATCCGAAGCAACAGCCCCAACAAAACTTGAGTTACCGGATATTTCCCAATTAATACCCGTTGCGCATTTCCAAGTGTCCATGGCCGAAGCAAACCAAGTTTCACCGGCGGCACCGAACAAACTCACATTCATTGTCCAAGTTCGCCCCCCAGTTCCATTATCATCATGCAGATATGCGATCTTTTCGTCATTCGCATTAAGTATTGCAAATGGAATAATGAGCGAATCAACTGAATTCATCACAATTGAATTTGCTTCCACTTTTATCGGGCCCGTTCCGGCTCTAGTTGGAACAACAACCTCGATCAATGAATCCGTCCAAGTCAAGTAATTCGCAAGAGGCGGTTCATAATATATAGGAACACCTCCGCTATTAGCATCCGGAAAAGAAACGAACTCCGACAAATTGGGGCCAGAAGTACCAAATCCAGAACCAATAACCTTTAATGTGTCGCCTGTACCCGCTGTTATCACTGGAGGATAAAAAGACACGGTGTTGCCTTGACTTGCAAAGGTGTTAAAGCCAAAGTTTGGTATAGTATAATTGATTATGGCACCAAAAGAACTCGCCAAATCAACTTCTAAAACTTGAACATTTTCTGCATAAAACGGACAACTTGCGTAGGCATGGTTATCGTCATATTTCAAAAAACCTTGTTGAGATGCGTAGGTATCATGTAAACCACTCCCGAAACTTCTAGTAAAAAAGATTCCATAGTCTCCAATTGTGTATTTCACAAGCGACGAAGTACTATGTATTATATTGCCAACTTTTCCGCCTAAGCTTACGACAATTATCGTATCGGTGCTCAACGTACCTTTAAACAGTGCATCCACATGAACCATATTATACGTGTAAATCATGGTGCCAGCAGCATTCCATTGACTGTGCATTTGGATCACTTCACCTCTCACAATTACTTCAGAAGAGTCTAACTTTTCCTGCATGCTCACAGCATATAAATCAGATTCACATGAAAAAGCAACGTGATAAGTTCCAAATAAGAACAGAATAAACAACAATAAGAGTCTAATCCTCATGGTGGTCAATTTTTACATGCAAAAGTACTATTAATTGTAGGTATCCACAAAGCGCTTGTCCTCTGGGAATGATGAGCTTTCGTATTGACTGCGCTTTCGATTCTTTTGGATGAATTTCTTGATCTAGAGAAGTAAATCTTAGAAAACAAAAAAAGCTTCCATCTCTGGAAGCTTTTTGTGACCCCGGCAGGATTCTAACCTGCGACCGCTGGAGCCGAAATCCAGTGCTCTATACAGCTGAGCTACGGAGCCGAGTCAGGACTTCGAGGCGAATACATCTAATGTGAAGATGCATGCGCCGAGCCTGTCGAAGTGCAAAATTAACACTGTTCTCCAATTATTCAACTTTTTTATGTGTTATTAGGATTACACGATTGCACAGATACAACATTGTCCCATTCAAACAACTTTCGTACCTTTAGTTTGTATGAATTTTTTAACGCGAAGTACAATTCTATTTGTTGCCACGGTTGTGTTTGTCACAACGACGTGTTTTGCCGCGGATGTGCATTACTGCGAGAATGAAATTCAATCTGTTGCCCTCTTCCATAAAGCAGAGCCATGCGGTAAAATGGAGAAGAAGGTGGAACGAATGTCCAAATGCTGTTTGGCTCGAAAATTCAAGCTGGAGAAAGAATTACAAGGAAAAACAATTTTTAAGAAGCAAAAATGTTGTAGCAATAAATCAGTAGGATTTAAAGCCGATTCAGAGCAGCATTCCACAACGGAAATAACAACTGCTCCTGTGGTTGATTTAGTGGCTGATTTTAATTTCGAGGTGGTGCACAAAACTTTGGACTTGGCAACTCACCAAGTATCGCATCGAGGACCTCCCGACCATTTTATTCCTTTCGATTTTCAAGTTTTCTATCAGGTATTTCGTATTTGATGGTGGTTCCTTGTAGGTTAAGAATAC
>JBNKGN010000002.1:0-31950 GCA_050289845.1 Crocinitomicaceae bacterium
GTGCGATCTTAAGCAACGTCTACGACGCAGAAACGCCCTTCCGACATACGGATAAAGCGTATTTCTCGTACTGCAAATTCTGTAATTAGCAATTTTTAACACTTCTGAAATCGTAAGGGAATTTTATTTATTGCGTTAAATTGTTTAACATTTATATATTTACGTTAAACAAAATTACAATTCCTTGAAAACAGCGATCATACGAAAAGCACATTTTAATGCGGCACACCGTCTGCACAACAAAAATTGGAGCGACGAACGAAACAAAGAAGTGTTCGGTAAATGCAACAATCCGCTGTATCATGGACACAACTATGACCTGGAAGTAAAAATCATAGGGGAAATTGACGAAGAAACGGGCTACGTTATGGACGCAAAATTGCTCAAAGACCTGATTTTTACCCATGTCACGGATCGTTTTGATCACAAAAACTTGAATCTGGAGGTGGAAGATTTCAAAGAACTCAATCCTACCGCCGAAAACATCGCACGGGTGATTTACAACACGCTTTTGAAGCAAATTCCCGAACATCTCGAACTAAAAATTACGTTATATGAAACTGCAAGAAACAGTGTCGAATACCCTGGCAACTGAAACAGAACAGACATTGGTCCCTTTTTCTCCGGAAGAAATTGGCGATCAACATTTATGGACTTCCTTAAACACTCCAATGCGTGATGACGCTTTCGAGCTTACCAACACAGAAAAGAAAGCGAAGATTGCACATCATTTTCGAGAGATCATGGAAACCTTGGGATTAGACCTAACTGATGACTCATTAAACGGAACGCCTGAGCGTGTTGCCAAAATGTATGTTGAAGAGATTTTCTCTGGTTTGGACGATCGCAACAAACCCAAAATCGCACTCTTTGATAATAAATATGCGTACAATGAAATGTTGGTCGAGAAAAACATTACCTTATTCTCTAATTGCGAGCATCATTTCGTGCCAATTATCGGTCGAGCGCATGTGGCGTATATTTCCAACGGTAAAGTCATCGGACTTTCCAAATTGAACAGAATTGTACAACATTTTGCCAGGCGTCCACAGGTTCAGGAACGATTGACCAATCAAATTGCGGTAGAATTGCAAAGCGTATTGGAAACGGAAAACGTGGCAATTATTATCGACGCAGAGCATTTGTGTGTTTCGTCCAGAGGCATTCAGGATGTGAATTCATCTACAGTGACCAGTTTTTACGGAGGCGTTTTCAAATCGAACGAACGTAAAAGAGAGTTTTTGGATTATTTAAAATTGGAGATCAAGAGTTGAATCGGCACGATTTCCAGAAGGAAAATAAGTACAAATAGGAACTAAAATACAGGCATTATGGTTTTTAAATTGAACTTCAAGAGCAATATCGATCGATTGAAAGATCGCTACGAGGCATTGGTGCGGGACGCGCATTTAATTCGATCCATCAATCCTACGGGATCTAACGAAAAATTGCGAAAAGCAGCTTTTGTGAACAAGCAAATTGAAGAGTTGAAAATCGCCCAGAACAACTAAGATGAAAACGACACGTATTTCAAAACAGAATATCGAGCAAATGCATCGCGTTCGGAGGTTGAATCTGATCAACGGGATTAGTGGAATCAAGCCCGCCAATCTGATAGGAACGTTTTCAAAAATGCACGGTCCCAATGTCAGTATTTTCAGTTCTGTGATGCACCTCGGTAGCGATCCTGCACTCTTGGGGTTTGTTCTGCGTCCTGCAGGCGCTGTTCCAAGGAATACCTATGCCAACATAAAGGAAACGGGCTATTTCACGGTCAATCATATCCATGAAACCATGGTCGAACAAGCGCATTATACTTCCGCAAAATTTGATCATGGCGTCTCTGAATTCGAACAGTGTGGACTCACCGAAGAATACAACGGCAATTTTCCAGCACCTTATGTGAAAGAAAGTCATTTAAAAATCGGCTTAAAATTCAAGGAAGAAGTTTTAATCGCTTCGAATGAAACCCGAATCATTGTGGGAGAGGTCGAAGAAATTCATTTGCCCGAAGATTGTCTGGACGACAAAGGCTATGTGCGTCTGGACCGCATTTTTGACGTGGGAATCGGCGGTTTAAACAACTATTATAGCGTAAAAAGAATGGCTTCCTTTCCGTATGCGCGAATAGAGGAGGTGCCTGTTTTTCAGGAAAAGTAGAAAAGAAGCGGAATTAAATTCAGCGATTTTTTGAAAGGGTGATGAGTCATTTCCCCCCAAAGAGTAAGGCATCCGAAAATATTACAAGCATCCACAACTGTGAGAACAGCGTTCCAAGAATAAACAAAATCCATTTCCCAGAAGGATTCCAGTCGTTGCGTTTATAAAGAAGATGCATCAAACCGCCTACACCCCATCCCAACGTATAGAACAGATTTGCTCCAAAGAGAAAATAGATGCCGTAACCAGCAGTTGTTGGAAAGCCGAGCTGGGTCACATTTGTCCAAAGAGTGTAAATAACAATGCACATGATGAACAAAACAGCGATGTTAAAGAACAGTCGTTTCTTCTCCCACCAAAGAATGAGTTCGCGCATGCCGGAAGGTTGCTGCTTGGGCTCAGGAGCGTCTAATATGTTTTCGATTTTCAACGTGTTCGTTTGGAATGATCAACGTCGTTAAAGTAAGAATAATGGGAAAGAGCACAAAAAAACCTGAAAAGAACTCTCAAGATTTGCATCCGAGGTAGGAGCTCTTTTCAGGTACCTGCAAGGAAAATAAAACCAAATATTGAAAAAACCAGAATTCCAATATCTACCTCTAAGACGATCGAGTTGGAAAAAGGGTTGGGAAAAAGTTGAAAAAAAAAGAAACCACCGTAAAAAATACGATGGTTTCCAGGAATATATGTTTAGGATTTCCCTAGTAAAGCTCTTGTTTTAAGGCTGTTCGGTAATCTTTAATTTCTTCACGATTAATTTTGTGATCTGCGTTTTTCAACAGATTTAACAAGTAAAGGAAATTGTCCAAATCTTCAATTTCGATTGGGTACTCATTCTCTTCTTCATCCTCTTCGTATTGCGCCTGAACATCAAACGAATGGTTCTCTCCGATATACTCGTAACTCAAACGAAGTACTTTCGTCACCAATGGATCTTGCTCTTTCAAGGCAAATTCGCGAAGTTCTTTCAAATCTTCAATAAGATTTTTGGCAGAAAGACCATCTTTTTCAACGTTTGCGATGATTGCTTCCAGTTTTTTATTTGCAGCTGCGAGTTTCATAATATTATTTAAAGCGAATGATTCCGTTATTCTCCTACGCATGCAAAGGTAATCAACTTGTGGTAATTATTACATCAGCAGTCAAAACATTTTTAAAATCGAATCACCAAGTGACCAAAAGTTAAATGAAATCGTACTTTTGTAACGTTACACCAGCTATTTAAATGGATTTAATACTCAAGGGAATTGTTACTGGTTTTATTCTGAGCATAATGGTCGGGCCTGTCTTTTTCGTCCTCTTAGAAACCAGTATTCGCAAAGGAGTGAAAGCCGCAATCGCCATGGACATCGGCGTTTTGATCTCGGACATTATCTATATCATCATTGCTTTTGTCTTTTATCAGCAAGTGAAAGATCTGTCGGAAGGACACGACAATTCACTGCTCAGACTTATTGGCGGATCTCTTTTTATCGTTTACGGAGTTTTCAGTTTTTTCAAGAAGATCAAGGAAACCAAATTTAATAAGGAATTTACAGCAAATACCACCGCGGCAGGATATGTTATTCTTGGTATGAAAGGTTTGATCCTTAATTTGATGAACCCACTCGTGGTTTTTTACTGGTTTTCTGTGATGACGCTCGGTACTGGTGACGTTGAAGCAGGTGATTCTACCATGATTTTATATTTGGCGTGCATTTTGGTTACCTTTTTCTCCATTGACTTGTTGAAAATCTTCGGAGCAAAACGCTTGCGTCCACTTGTAACAGCCCGCGTACTTGTGGGATTGAATCGACTTATTGGAATTATTTTTCTCGCGTTTGGAATCATCCTTATTACGCAAGGAATCATTGGACTGGTAACAAAGTAAGCTATTGAAGTTATACTTTACAGATAAAATCAAATCATATTGAAACAGTTTCTCCTTCTCATAACGACCCTCTTCATCTGTGGCTTTGCTCAAGCTCAGGAAATCAGTAAGTACAACCAAACCAAATCCAAGCGTACTTTTTGGGATTTTGAACAAAAACAAGTCCTCTCACGCGGTAAATACTATAAAGACAGTACCTGCTCAGAAGAAGCATGCGAAACAACCGACGAACACGGAAAATGGGAGTATTACAACCGTCGTGGAGAGTTGGAAGAAGTGCGCAATTACTACAAGGGAATGCTGTATGGGAACGTAACAATGTATTTTTCCAACGGAACGAAACGCCAGGAAGGATTCTTCAAATACGACCGTCAGGACAGTACTTTTACCGAGTGGTATGAGAGCGGAAAACTCAAAGTGACCGGAGAATACGACATGGATACGCCGATCGGAAAATGGACCTACTATTACCGCGATGGTCATGTACAATCCGTAGAAGAAGTGAAAGGCGATGACAATTATTTGTGGGAATATTATTATCCCGATTCGCTGCACTCCCAAGCGGTTGTCGATGGAAATGGCGAAATGCTGGATTACTACAATACGGGTACTTTGAAACAATGGTACACCTACAAAGACGGTTTAAAAGACGGACCTTTCGAAGAAATTAGCATCTACGGATACCCAACGCTGACAGGAAATTTTAAAAATGGCGACAAAGATGGTACGTGGGAGTTTTTCTATTACACAGGTGACAAAGAAAAGGTCAGCAACTACAAGAATGGGGTGCTTCACGGAGACTATCAGTATTTCTATGACAACGGGCAATTGAACGTTGAAGGACACTACGAAAATGGTTTGAAAGAAGGCGAATGGACGTGGTACACGAACAAAGGAGATCGTGACATGCAAGGAAATTTCAAAGAGGGACAGCAGCACGGAGATTGGGTCTACTGGTATCCAACAGGGGAGATTTCCTATTACGCACATTACGACATGGGCAAGAAGACGGGACAATGGTCCTACTTCTATAAAAACGGCCAAAAATTCAAAGAAGGTACGTTCGCGGAAGATCTTAAAAACGGCAAGTGGCAAACGTGGTATGAAGATGGAACGCTACTGATGGAAGGAGAATACGCTGCGGGCGTAGAGGAAGGCGAGTGGAACAACTACTGGGAAACAGGCGACCTCAAAAATAAAGCAACTTTCACCAAAGGACAGTTGGAAGGCGATTGGGAATCGTATTATACGAATGGAAAGCCATTGGTGACCGGAGAATACAAAGACAACATGAAAGTGGGGGAATGGCGAGAATATTTTGAGAATGGCCGCCTGAAGAACCTTACTACCTATAAACTCATCAAGCGAAAAACGAAATTTAACGATCAAATTTTGAGCAAAATGGTCGTGTTTGAAAGTAAAGAACACGGTCCTGCCGAAAGTTACTCGCAAAAAGATTTCAAACTCACGGAAGCAGGCGAATACAAGGAAGGCGAAAAACATGGTGAATGGATTGCCTATTATCCTGGTGGACGAATGCCAGCGGTCATCTCCAATTACAAGGAAGGAAAGTTGAACGGAACGATGAAACAATACGACAAACGCGGAAAATTGCTCCAGGAGATGGATTATAAAGACGGCTTGAAGCATGGACGATTTATCATGTACGATAAACGCGGTCGTGTGGTACAAGAATATCAATATTCCGAAGGAATGCGCGTTATTGAAGGCCAGACGAACACTCCGGGTTCTTTTTCTCCCGGTAAATAGTGCTATTGATGTAACGTTTTCAGAGAGTTGCGTTTTCAGATTATGAAACATACACTTCTCACTTATTTTCTTTTTGCGACACTTTTTTCAGCAGGTGCGCAGTACAAAGACAGTCTCAAAGTTTTTCGGAAATTGACGAAATCTTGCGAAAAAACAACCGATTTTGTATTTGTTCCCTCGGGATCTTATTCTCGTGGTTCTAACGACTCCGATCTTCCGACACCAGATCTAAATGGCTATTATTTGCGCAATCGCGTAGTTAGCGTCGACTCCTTTTTCATGCAGAAATACGAAATCAGCAATCGGCAGTATTTGGAGTTTGTCAACGCCATGCTGGAAGTAGATTCAGTGAGTGGCAAGAGTTTCTTACCCGACACGCTGGTTTGGCGAGACCGTGAAGGGTTCAATGTAGGCTATGTAGAATATTACTTCCGCCATCCTGCCTATCAAAATTATCCTGTGGTTGGCGTTTCTTACAATCAAGTAAAAGCATTTGCCGCATGGACCACACAAAAATACAATGCGAACCCTGAGCGTGTTTTCAAAGAAGTAAAATTTCGCTTGCCAACTGAGGAAGAATGGGAATTTGCTTCCAAAGGAGGGAATGATTATTCCTATTTGCCTTGGGGACATAATTCAACGGTTGATTCTGACGGAAAAGCCTACGCAAATTTCAGGATAGTAAGTCAATTAAGTGTGTACCGCGACTCGGTCGTTCTTGATTATCGCGGAGAAGAAAAAAAACGTCCCGTCTACTTATCTACTGGAGCACTCAAGGCTTCCGAAAATTCCTCGTATTACAATTACAATTCCGATGTCACCGCCCCTGTTAATTCTTTCGAGCCCAACCCCTACGGATTGCATAATATGGCAGGAAACGTGGAAGAAATGGTCGATGCGTATTACTTGCGAGATCCATCAGTGTACGAATTCACGAGTGATCAACAGGAAAAAAGCGAGACGCCATGGGGGGTAACAAAAGGTGGAAGTTGGAATGATACCGGCTATTATTTACAATATCCAGTGCGCCAATTTTACGAATCTCCGAATGGTGCCAGCCGCGAAACGGGTTTCCGTTTGGTTATGGAGGTTGTTCAATATTAATTACCGCCCATTTCTCAAGAATCGTAACTCGAAATAACGCGTGATTATATCAATGATTTGTCGCCGTCCCTTCCGATTTACAAAACTGTCCTTGAAATCTAAAGTCGCAAGAATCAGCCGAATGTCGTTGAGCGATAGGTCGAAAAATCCTGTTTTTTGATAGGCGTGGACGTGTGATTGAAATGCAAAGGTATGCAAGCGGTCAGCGTCAAGCTCAATTTCAGGGTCTTGATGTAGTTTCGTTTCTAAAATCAGTTGCAATTCTAATAGTGCTTTGTCCAACCAATCTTTGCCTCTTTTTGAAAGTTGTTTGCGCGTTTCCTGTTGAAAACGATGCACGTATTTATGCCCGTAGTTCAAATAATAGGAAAGTGCTGTTTCACTCGTAGTTGACTGCTTACAGCGCTCCAAAAAGTCATTCGCACGCCATTGATAATAGCCCGTTGTCCCCAATAGATGCTTTGGAATGGGATTGGGTAAAGGTAATAGGTGTGTTTGCAACATAATTGGGAGCACAAAGCGCGAGGCGTTTCACCGTTAAAGTACGAAATTTTGAAGAACCGTAACGGCTATTGGAAAAGTGAAGCGGCGTTTGCACTGAAAAGTTTGATCGCAATGGCAAGCAAGATAATTCCGAATACTTTTTTCAGGATGGCGATCCCACCAGGACCAAGAATGCGCTCAATATGACGGGTCAATTTGAGTACTACAAAAACCAACGCGACGTTGATAATAATTGCAATTATTATGTTGATTTCGTGGTATTCAGCGCGCAATGAAATGATTGATGTCATCGTCCCAGCCCCTGCAATAATTGGAAAGGCAAGCGGCACAATACTAGCGGTTTTTCCTGTGACTTCATCGCGAAAAAGCCGCACGCCCAAAATCATTTCCAGAGACATAAAAAACAAGATAAAAGCACCCGCCACAGCAAATGAACTCACATCCACACCGAACAAATTCAAAATACTTTCTCCCAAAATTAAAAAGCCGATCATGATGCACATCGAAACGAGGCTCGTGCGTAAGGCGTGAATTTCACCCACTTGTTCTTTCAACCGAATAATGATCGGAATGGAGCCCACAATATCTACAACGGCGAAAAGAACCATTCCGGCTTTAAAAATTTCGATCCAATTAAATCCTGCGAAAAATGCGTTCATACGTTCTCATTTAAAACCGTTCCGCGCACAACTATAGGCAGATACGTTTGTTCAAGGTAGCGAATTTTACCTTCTAAACTACTTACAGTGTCTTCTGAGGTTAGCCTGCAGTGAAATTGGGCAATGATTTCCCCTTTATCGAATTCTTCGTTAACAAAATGAATGGTGATTCCCGAACGTACTTCTCCGTTTTCAATTACTGCCTTGTGGACATGACTTCCGTGCATGCCTTTCCCCCCATAATCTGGAAGCAAGGAGGGATGCAAGTTGATCATCTTTCTTTCAAAATTGCGAATCAAATCCACCGGAATTAACCGAAGGTAACCGGCTAGGACGATCCAATCAATTTTATGAGATGCGCAAAAATCGCTTAGAAAAGCCCCATCTGCAACTTCCGTATTGGAAAAATGAAAGGTAGGCACGCCCAATGCATGGGCCGACTCCAATACTTTGGCGTCCGATTTATTACTTAAAACAAAACCGACCTCCAGCGCCGAATCTCCTTGAAATTGGCGAATCAAATTGACGGCGTTACTTCCTGTTCCTGAAGCAAATATGGCAATACGGGTTTTCATCATGGGGCAAAGTTATGAAGTATGATCAATTCCAACACTTTTCTGCATGGTTTTATTGCTATGTTTTAGGAATCGTAGTAACTTTCACCAACGCGTTGAACTTTTAACTCGTTATGACAATGTGTAAGACGAACCGAATGAAGCAGATCGCATTTCTAATTTTTTTTAGTAGCTATTTCTACGGAAATACGCAAAATCCGTATGCCCCTTATCCAAATGGTTGGGGAGCCACCTGGGTCTATGAACATGAAGTTTGGAATGGATCGGAACCTGTCTACTGGTTCTCCGAAATGGTGTGGGGAGGAGATACAACGATAAACGCCGTATCCTATACAAAAGCGCAACAGTTCGGTACTGAAACTGTTTATTTCCGACAAAACGTAGCTACTGAGGAGGCATATATTTTGGATACCAATCACATAGAATACAGTATAGCGTTCCCACATGATGCAATGGTTGGAGATACGGTGTATTTTGAATTAAATGCGTTACGTTTTTTAAGCTCAGGGATGTTACCCGCGCCAGGTGAAGCGCCCTTTGTAGTTGTCGAATCGTTAGGATCAGCCAATTTTCAAGGGCAACTTCGAAATAGATACGAACTCAGTGTTCCAGGTACTGGAGGAGCAAGTTTTATCGAAGGAATTGGATTTATTGGGATAAGCGGCTTTGAACATGGGTTTGGATTGGCATGTCATTCTGTCAACAATAATTGGATTGTCGTACCCAATCCTTCTCCGTTTTGGCCAGCAGGTCCTTATTGTGTACTAAGTGTCGAAGATTTGGAAATGGCGCACTTAAGAATGTATCCCAATCCAAGTACGGGTGTGATTAAGTTTAATGCTGATTTAACCACATTAATCTCCTTCGAATTGTTCAGCAGTGACAGTAAGCGAGTCGAGAAGTCAAACTATGACTTGTTTAGCGACGGTATAAACATAAGTGGTTTAACACCAGGAGTCTATCAGGCTCAATTTGTGTTCGAATCAGGAACAATAGTACAGAAAATCGTGAAACAATAATTTGTGCAAGATTTTGTTTCCAATTGAATAGAGAATACGGAAAACCAGTGCTTGTTATGCGTACGGATCCTATTGGAATGTAAACGAGTTGGAGCGATGACTTTTTTGTAATTTTGCGTATGTTGAAATTCCTTTTTTTTGTGATTCTTTTGGGTGCATTTGTAAGCAATGCGCAGACCGATACGCTAACGATTGTTTCTTATAACTTGTTGAACTTTCCTGAGGGAAGAAATGATTGCAGTGCGAACACCGTTGTACCGAATCGAGCGGATACCTTGCGTAAAATTCTAGCCTACACGAAACCTGATATTTTTGTCGCTTGTGAAATTCAAACCGAAGAAGGTGCCGATAGTGTTTTAACGCGTTCACTTAATTCATGGGGCAATGGCGCATATGCTGCAGCAAATTTCCATGAGAATTCGACAGGTCCGGGATTGCAAAATCAATTGTATTACAATACGCAAAAACTCGTGTTGTATAGTCAGGATTACATCGTAACTGGAATTCGCGATATCGATCACTACGTTTTGTATGCCAACGATCCCAATCTTGGCGTGTTTTACGATACAACTTTTATTGAGGTGTATATGTGTCATTTAAAAGCGGGAAGTGGAACTGCCGAACAAGCGACTCGTGCCAATCAGACGCAATTGTTGATGGATTATATCGCAACGCGTCCCACCGACCGTCATCATTTTGTGTGCGGGGATTTGAATGTATACCGCTCTACGGAAGCGTGTTATGCCCAAATGACTTCCGGGCCTTTCGCGTTGACAGATCCAATTAATATGCCTGGTAACTGGAACAATAGCAGCACTTTCGCGGCGATTCACACACAATCAACACGTACCAATCAAAACCTTGATTGCGGAAGTACAGGGGGAACAGATGATCGTTTCGATCAAATTCTGGTTTCGAACAATGTCATGTCTGGAGTTGATAGTATTACCTACCTGGCCAATTCATATCGCGCCATTGGAAACGATGGAAATCATTTTAATTCCAGTCTGATTTCGGCGCCTGCCAATTCAATGTACCCCGATTCTGTGGTCAATGCCCTTTATTATATGTCAGACCACATGCCTGTTTCACTAAAAACGATTGTGCGCTATCCGACCAGCAATGGCTTGGCGTTATATCCCGTCATTAGCAATGTGACCTGTGCAGGAGGAAATGACGGTGAGGCAACTATTGTAGCGAATGATGGTCAACCTCCCTACACGTATCAATGGGATGCAGCAGCGGGAAATCAAACGACGGCAACAGCAACAGGATTGACGAGCGGATCTTATTGCGTGCAAGTGACAGATGCCCTAAACGAAGTGGATGATTATTGTGTGTACGTGGGAAGTTCTCCTGCGTTATCGTATAGCACTTTTTTAACGCCAGAAACCAACGGATGTAACGGAGAAGCACATATTTTAATTAGTGGTGGACAAGCACCTTACGCGATCTCCTGGAACGATCCTTTGAATCAAACAGGACAGTCGGCATATGATTTGTGCACAGGAAATTATCAAGTGACAATCGTAGATGCAAATGGTTGTGAAACGGTCGTGGATGTTTTTATTCAATACGTTGGCTTGGAGGAATTGCTTGCAGATCAGGTTTCTGTTTTCCCAAATCCGTTTGCGAGCGAACTTTTTATTGAATCGAAAGTAGAAAATCAATCGATTTATGTGGTAATGAAAGATCTTCTCGGAAGAACTGTGATCGAACCCATAGCGCTTCAAGTAGGGCAGACAAAACTGATCACAGGTCCACTCATGTCTGGTATGTATACACTTGTGTTTCTCGATGAAAACAATCGTATTGTTCGCTCAGAAAATGTATTGAAGTAATAGTAGCTCACTTCTCAGAAAGCAAATCGTCGAAGTAGGCGTCAAGGCGTTTTTTCCAGTACATTTTTAGTTCGGGATGCAAATTGCTTGAAGTCGCGGGTGAATCATTGTAATTTGTGTGATACAAGGCGCCAATTGTATTAAAATGTGCAAAGAAATAACGTCTGTAAATCTGGTGCGCATTTCCCTCTATTGTGTGGTATTGAATTTTGTGGTTGAGATCGTATAGCGTTGTGTCGATGTTTTGAGGGGAAAGCGCGAATTGGTTTTCAAATGGGTGATTGCGGATAAAAATACGGAACGCGGCAGTGGTATCAATACGTCTTTTTTTCGAGCCGTTCACTCGAATGCGCACATCTGAATTCGGCAAAGCATCGAAATCAATGAGTTGATCGCGATAGGAGTCAAAATTGGTCGGAGGTACATACCTTTTTGGGAGAGCAATAGCCGTTTCAGCAGTGATTAGTAGATAGGGGACTAGAAGTTGATGCTCGGAAAGAAGCAGGCAAGCGAAGGTATCAGGGGCAATTCGGACGTAGCATTGATACCCGAATTCAAAATCATGTTTGGGTTGATCATCGCGAAGATAAATGCAATCACGCGTCGAACTAAAATCAACCGACAATCGCGTGCGGTGGAAATCGAAGCATTCAAACGTATCTTTCAAGCCGCTTTTGAGTTGTAGGTTTTTTCGTAAGAAATTGAATTCCTCATCACCATAGAATGGTGCCAAAGCAGCACTGTCTTTTTTTCGGAACAATGTGTAAATCGTGGAAGCATCAGCAGAAAGCGAATAACGATACCATCCGTCGTTATCGAACTTTTTGTTGATCCGCTTTAATTTTTGTGTGTCGCGATGTTCACTGATGGAATGCACCCCATATGCGGTTGAGGAGACGATTATTTTGCAAGAAACGAGGAAACTGAAAATTAGTAAAAGACACAAGTGTTTTGGCATTATTGGCTTATTTGTAAGTGAAGATAAGCTACAACCTGCCAATAGGAAAAATGAATCGCACAAGATTCTGTCGATGAGTTGCGTTCAGCGCAATTGCAAATTGCAGTCTGCGTCGTTCAATAAAACGCCAGAAGACCAATGAAGTCTCCTGGCATTTTGAACTTAGAATAGATAGGTGAGGTGTAAGACAAAGTTTCGTCCCTGTCGTGGAATTTTCATCACGTCGAGATGCTCGTAATACGCAACGTCGAATAGATTCTCCACACGAAGACTGGTTTGTAGTGACTGCTTACCGAGTTCGAATTTTTTTCCAATGCCTGCGTCGAAAACATGAAACGCTTTGGAAGGAAGTTCCCCGTATTTTTCTGTGTTCACGAGATTTTGCGCCATTGCAAAGGTATAATTGAAGTTGAATTGATAGCCTTTCAAATGGTACTTGAATCCTGTAATCGATTTTAACGGTGGAATAAATGGAAGAGGTGATTTTTCGTCGTCCAAACCAATGGAAACGGAGGTTGCCGATGTAAACGTAGCATGTTCCCAAGGCTTCCATGTGGCCACCAATTCGCCGCCGTACAAAAGAGCATTTGAGAGATTGATGTATTGCTTTACGCCGAGCGCACCAATGGTCATGTGACTAAACCCATCGAGCTGAACGCCTGCTATGTAATCGGAGAAGAAATACCCGAAGAGATTTCCCTGCACGGTAATTTTGTCGCGAGAATAAACACTTCCCAAGTGGAGGTTCCACGATGTTTCCTGTGCCAAATCCGGATTCCCAAGATAGTCATGGGCATCGACGCGATTGAACAAGTAAAAACCATACATTTCTTGCAAGGTGGCATTTCGAGCCGCTCGTGTAATACCGCCATTCAATTTCCATTGCTTACCGATGCGTACGCTATACCGAACAAATCCATTGAACAATACCGTCGATTTCCCCAGATCTCCTGTATAGAAACTGGAGAGCGTTTGGCGCCCCATGATTGTGGTGATATCCGAAGAAATGCCTTCCAATCGAACCCCTCCTGAAAATGTCCATCTGTCCGTCAATCGAAATTTGTCGGAAACGGAAATACCGCCCACCGAACGCTTGGCATCGGGAATGGTCAACATAAACATTGCGGCACCATTGTCAGGATACATCGTCATTTCGGCATGTAAATCGTTTTGATAGGCATTCAACTGCACCTTCAGTAGGTGTTTTTTTGAAAGTCGAAGCGATCCTTTGCTGTACATCCCAAATGTTTGTGATGTTCCAGGCATATCCATGTGCATGGGAACCATTTCGGGCGGACGTTTTGTGTCGTCCATGGCATGATCGATGAAATTGTAATAGAATTTGGTTTCCACTTGATAGAATTTCCGATCCAAGTTTTTGTATTCATGACTCACAGCTGCCAATTTTGCATTGGCGAAAGAAACGTCCATAGTAAGAGCTGGATATCCGATATTGCGTCCGTCATCTTGCAAGTAATCGAGTCGTAGCGTATGATTTTTGTGCAAGCCTATAGCAACATTTCCAGCGAGATTCCACTTTTCGTATTGCGAGAATGCCACTTCTTGCCCATTGCCGTCGGTGTAATTGGAAGCGCTTCGATAGATCGAATTGACCTGGATTGCAAAACGCTTGCGACTCCACTGAAATCCGCCAAAAGTTTGAAGCGCCAGCGCATTGTTTTCAAAACCTGCTCCTAATCTTCCACTAAAAGTGCGGTCTGCGTTTAGTGTTGCTTTCATCAGTTGAAATTGAAATCCACCACCGATACTACTCCCCATGGAGGCTTCATTTGCATCTGTATGCACCTCAATGGTGGAGAGATTGTTGGGCTCCACGTATGAACTAATCGGATCCATGCGGTCCGTGCAGGCGCCAAAAATTTGCATCCCGTCAATCGTACTATTGATTTGTCCGTTGTTCAGTCCTCGGATGGTCGGTTCTTGAGCATAATTCCCTCTTTTGATCAGCGTCACACCTGGAATTTCAGACAGTAACTTATCCGTCAATTGTTGCAGGTCAGGGGTGCTTTCTGTTGCCAATTCAGCACTTTTGCTATTCACAGTAATCTCCTTTAATACTTGGAAATGCCCCGTCGTATCTTCTTGTGCAAACGCTTGCATACCAATCACCGTTAGTGAAAGGCCAATGAGATAGCTTTTTTTCATAGATTTTGCTTTAAATAGGGAAACAGCGTCCGCCGAGTGACTACCACAATTCACGGATAGTCACCCGACATTGCTGTTGATTAAATCCTTAAAACAAAATATCTACGTACGCATCCTGTACGATCGTGCTACCATTTTTTTGAAGCTCGAAGTGAAGTCTCCAATCCCCAGTCATGGTGTAATTGACCGTACCTGCATAATATCCGTTTCCAGTCGAGACAGGTGCGACATTGTTGGGAGAACTGTGTTGCATGGATACCATTTCCGGCTCAAATAGCATTGTAAAGGTATCGTCGGCAGGAAAACTCATCATTGATGCTTTGTGGTAAATCACAATGTTAAAATCGTTCATTCCCACAGTCCATGTGTTCGGACGTACAAGCGCAACGATATAGCTTTCATTATCCGTTCCCATGTAAGCGCCTACCATTTTCGTAGCAGGTTCCGCGATGTCAAGTTGAAAAGTTACCGTTTCACCATCCACGTCCACATCAAGTGTCCACGTTCCAGAAGTGGAAGCCATTGTGAATACTACAACACCTTCATAATATTCAGAAGTTGTATTGTAAACGGGTTGTTCCAATGGACAGCTATGTGACATTGAAGTCATTGTCATCAGAGGCGCGAAGGTTACGTTGGCATTTTCGATTGCCGCGTTGTTCCCGTCTTTCACTTTTACGTAAAGCGGTGTGTATCCTGCTTCGAGCGTTCCGCTTTTGGCGTATAGCATAACGGTTTTGTTGGAGCTAGTAGTGGCGGAAGCAATTTCCACGTATGGGGTATTTGTAATTGGATCCGAGGTTGTTGTCGTCGGTTCGTCTTTCTTACAAGAAGTCATTAGAAGCGCACCAGCAAGGGTCGCTAAGAGTAAATATTTCATGATCGTTTTTTTAAAATTTTTAAATATAAGGTCGATGGTTCCAACGACAGGCGCACTGCGATTAGATAAATACCATCGGAATTAGACACACAGAAAATAGTGGGATCCAAAAGAGAATCCGTTTCGTGTGTGCAAAATCAAGTTATTTAAACGATCTGGGTAGGTGGATGGAAAACATCGCTCGTGAAACCAACGCGCGTATCCTTGAGGTAAAGACAATTACCCAAGGAAAGTTGTTCAGTAAATCCTTGCGATGTAAATACGGTGATAGCTTGTGTTTTACAATAAAGAACGAGTTGGATGACAACAGGTGCTTTGGATTCATCTGTTTTTCGCTCTTCGTCTTTAATAAGTTCCTTTTTTAAATGACACATCCCGTGACATTGCATTTCAGGTTTGTCCTTATTCTCACAGAGATTTTCGGCAATGTATTCTCTATTGATCGTGTAATCTATTAAAATAACGACTTGACTAAATACATAAACAAGCGTAACCGTTAAAAAAAGATATGGTAGAATGCGTTTCACCGTGTTGCAAAGTTAGCAGTATTTGCACAATAATTCATGGATGTAACGGCATTTCTATTGAAAATAATTGTTACAAATTCGCAAGGTGTGATTATAGAGGTATGAAACGAACGACTGCCCTTCTGTTTTTTTTGAACCTCGTTTATTTGAACGTTACTGCACAGCAATCGGATGTGAAACGCCTGGTGGACTTGCCTCGAACGCAAATTGATAAGTTGGAGGTAGGCGTCGGAAGTGAAACTACGCGGATTGTTTCATCTGGTTTTGCGCACGAATTTTTAAAGGGTGCGTCTTCCTTTCCTCAGGCGAACATTGAAAAAGTGTACTACGTTTACACCACCTTCTCCGAAAATCCTTCATTCGATCAGAAAAAATTAGATGCTCAGCGAATCGAGAAATTGTCCGAGCTGTACCCTGAAATACTTTCAAATCGGATGATTCAATGGCAATTGATCGCACAAACGGGATGCCGCTCGAAAGAAGAAGGCGCTGATTTTTTTCATGGATTTGTGCTGATTTATCGTCCAGAAACCTCGACAGCGCAGCGAGCAGATGAATTAAAACAAATGCAAACGTTTTTGGAAGATCCAACGAAGGGACTGACGGACTCACAAGACGATTTTGTTGCGAACAAATTACGGCAATCAGATGCAACACCAGAAATGGTTGTAGATGCACCTGCCAATTATCCCGATGGAAATTTCGCCTTGTTCAACTATTTTCAGGAACACCTGCGAAGTGGGGGGAAAGTGGCACTGCAAAAAGTAGACAAATGGGTATCCTTTCAATTTGAAGTAGCTCCCGACGGAAAATTGGGGCCGCTAAAATTTAAAGACGATTACGAAGACTTTCTCACCGATGAGGTCCAACATGTTTTTGACGAAATGCCCAACTGGACGCCTGAAATGAAGGATGGTCAACCGATAGCGTCTACGGTTAATTTGGATCTTCGAATCTGTTTTTCTCCCATTGTAAAAGGAATGTACAATCGCGATGGTAAAAAACCCGTTTTCACGCAGTCAGATATCGAGGAAGTATCATCGAAACAAGAAGCCGCCGAAGCCGAAGTAGAAGATCGCATTGCCCAAATGGAGAAAAGCGCCGTTTATCGAGGAATGGAATCCGTTGTACCCGAAGAAAAAGTGGCCGTTGTAATGGATGTTACATCGAGTATGTTAAGTCACATAGCAGCGTTGAATTGGTGGGTGGTGAGTAGTCCTGACAGCTCCAATATTGTGCATTATACTTTTTTTAATGATGGCGACAACCTGAATGACAAACGGAAAAAGATAGGGGAAACAGGAGGGATTTATCACGGGGAGCGCTTGCATGATTTCACTGCAATCTTAATGACAGCAATGCAAAACGGTACAGGAGGCGACACCGAAGAAAACGATTTGGAGGCAACCTTGGAAGCGATAAATCAAGCGCCACAAGCGACGAGTGTTCTGCTAATTGTAGACAACTTTTCAGACATTAGAGATAGTGAATTGCTTGATCAGATTGAAAAACCCGTTCACGTACTTATAAGCGGTGATGTGACGATCGTGCGCGAATGCTATCTCGACATAGCGAAAAAAACAGGTGGTACTATTTTAGTTAACGGACAAAAAATTTCCTTAAAAGGTCTCAAGTCGGGCGATCAAATTTCGGTTGCACAAACGCGGTATCTGTATGATGGTGCGCATTTTAAAATGTTGTGATGCCAAAATACTATCTTTAAGGCTCAACTTTTAAATATGTCAAAGTCAGAACATCCATTTATCTCGTACAAAAGAGATCATTATTCCGATGAGGAAATGTTGAAACGTTCCGCGTCATTTTATGAATGGGCCGATACACGAAGATCAGTGCGCGATTTTTCGGACAGACCCGTCCCCAAAGAAGTAATGGAAAATTTGATCATGACAGCTTCTACGGCGCCTTCGGGAGCGCACAAACAGCCGTGGACCTTTTGTTTAATTTCCAATGCCGCTTTAAAGTCGAAATTGCGGGCTTTGGCCGAAGAAGAAGAGAAAAAATCCTACGGAGGACGCATGAGTGTTGACTGGATGAAGGATTTGGAGCCACTTGGAACAGACTGGGAAAAGGAATTTATTGATGTAGCACCGTGGATTGTGGTGGTGATGAAGCGCGCGTATGAATTTGGGAAGAACGACGAAAAATTACAGAACTATTACGTAAGTGAGTCCGTTGGTCTGGCTGCAGGACTTTTTCTTGCGGCTGTACACAACGCTGGTTTGGTCGCATTAACGCACACGCCAAGCCCGATGAACTTCATTTCAAAGGCGCTGGAACGTCCCGACAATGAACGTCCTTTCCTTCTAATTCCCGTTGGATTTCCTGCCGAAAACGTTCAGGTGCCCGATTTAAAGCGCAAAGGGATCGATGAAGTCATTCAATATTATGAATAATAATTTTGTCTTTTCATAATTTGTGGCTTTCTTTGCGCCTGAATTAACCCTTAAAATAAGAAGAAATGTCTGACGTTAAATCAAAAGTAGTATCTATTATCGTAGATAAATTGGGTGTTGAAGAAAGCGAAGTAACACACGAAGCAAGCTTCACTAATGATCTAGGGGCTGACTCTTTGGATACAGTTGAATTGATTATGGAGTTTGAAAAAGAATTCAATATCGCTATTCCAGACGATCAAGCGGAGAATATCCAAACTGTTGGTGATGCTATTTCTTATATCGAAGAGCACGCAAACTAATATCATACGATACTTTTACTTGAACTAACGAGATCCATTTATGGAATTAAAGAGAGTTGTAGTCACTGGACTTGGGGCATTAACCCCGATCGGTAATACTGTTTCCGAATACTGGGAGAGCCTAATTAATGGAAAAAGTGGCGCTGCTCCGATTACCCAATTTGATGCATCGTTGTTCAAAACCCAATTTGCTTGCGAAGTCAAAAACTTCAATGTTGAAGATTATCTTGACAAAAAAGAAGCAAGAAAACAAGACCCATTTTCCCAATATGCTATGGTTTCTTCAACAGAAGCCATGGCAGACTCGGGGTTGATGGAGTCAAATCCAAACCTCGATCGTATCGGGGTCATCTGGGGTTCAGGTATTGGAGGTCTTAAAACGTTCCAGGACGAATCTCAAAATTTCTTTGCGGGAGATGGAACTCCAAAGTTCAATCCCTTCTTTATTCCTAAAATGATCGCTGACATCGCAGCAGGTCATATTTCAATCAAATACGGACTCAGAGGTCCTAATTATGTGACCGTTTCGGCTTGTGCTTCTTCGACGAACGCAATTATCGATGCATTCACCTATATCCGCCTCGGTAAAGCAGATGCCATCGTAACAGGTGGTTCTGAAGCGTGCGTAAATGAAATGGGAATGGGAGGATTCAACGCACTCAGAGCTTTGTCAACACGCAATGATGATCCGCAAACAGCTTCGCGTCCTTTCGATTTAGATCGCGATGGTTTTGTTCTTGGTGAAGGTAGTGGTGCGTTAATTCTTGAAGAATACGAACACGCCAAAGCACGAGGTGCAAAAATCTACGCTGAAGTAATAGGTGGCGGAATGTCGGGAGATGCATATCACATGACAGCTCCTCATCCAGAAGGGTTGGGCGCGAGAAATACCATGATCGCCGCTTTAGATGATGCACAAATCGACCCGAAAGATGTGGATTACGTGAATGTTCACGGTACTTCAACTCCCCTTGGTGACATCGCAGAAGTTAAAGCGATTAAACATGTTTTTGAAGAACATGCATACGATATGAATATCAGCTCCACAAAATCCATGACAGGTCACTTGCTTGGAGCCGCTGGAGCCATTGAAGCTATTGCATGTGTTTTAGCGGTACAAAACGATATTGTACCACCAACTATTAATCACTTCACCGACGATCCGGAACTCGATCCCAAATTAAATTTCACTTTTAACAAAGCACAGGAGCGAACAGTGAATATTGTATTGTCCAATACCTTCGGCTTTGGAGGTCACAATACCACGGTTATCGTCAAGAAGTACAACGGATAACAGCGGTGCTTGCGCTTTTCCCCTTTTTATCGAAGAAAAGAAGCAACGATGAATTAGCTTTAATTCAGTTCGTTCAGCGAAGTTTTGGTTATAAGCCAAAGAACATCGAACTGTTCCAAAGAGCACTGACCCACAAATCCATTGCACATAACAGCGCTGAACTTTCCAATGAGCGCCTCGAATTTCTTGGAGATGCAATTTTGGACTCTGTCATTGCAGAAATGCTTTTTCGTCGCTATCCAGAGGAAGATGAAGGACATTTGACAAAAATCAAGTCCAAAATCGTTAGCCGACGAACCTTGAGCTTGATCGGAGAAGAAATGCAAATAGGCAAAGTGCTCCGATACAACAAAGGACGCTCTATTAAAATGGCTACGATTGAAGGGAACGCTTTTGAAGCGTTGATTGGTGCGTTATACCTCGATGCGGGCTACCAAAGGGCACAAGAAAGCATCAACAATCATATTCTTCGGAAATACATCGATTTGAATCAAATTCTCGAGGAAGAAATCGATTTTAAGTCCAAACTGTTCATCTGGAGTCAGAAAAACCATCTTCCGTTAGAGTTTGAAGTGCTCGAAGAAGTGAATCAGGGAGCTTCCTGGAATTATCTGGTACGGGTAATGATCAACAATCAGGAATTTGGACGTGGTTCAGGATCTTCTAAGAAAAAAGCGGAACAAGCTGCAGCAAAGGAAACCCTGGAGTTGATGGGCGAGGTTTAATTCTCATCGCGGCGCCAATAGCAATCATCTTGCGCGAGATCACCGTTTGGAAGAATGACATACTTGTGGAAGATCTCAAGTTTTGTTTTCACCCTCCGCTTCTCCTTGCGTTTATTAAAATGCTGAATCGAATAGTTTCCTCTTTTTACTTTCGGGGATTGGGCTTGTCCAAATAAAAATGGATGCGAAACCACAAAAAAGACAGCTACAAGTATTGATTTCATGTAACGAGGATGCCATTTTTTGTTGGATTGCATAAATAATCCTTCTCGAATGCTCGAGATTTTCCTCCGAAATCAATTTCTATCATTTAACGAAATACTATTCCACAACAATTTTGCCAGTGGCAGTTTCTTTTGCCGATCCTGAAACAGAATAGAAATAAACGCCTGGAGCCAAATCTGCCGTTGCTAACTTCGCGGTTCCATGAGTCGTAGTAGCATGTGATACTTCCGCGCCGTGATTGTTGTACAAATGAACCTCAAATTGATCCGTTGTTGCTGTTATTTCAACGAAGTCGGTGCATGGATTTGGGAATGTCTTAATCGTAATAGATGCTTTTTCTTCCAATCCTGCATTTGGAACAAACTCCCACCAATCGTTAAAATTGGTCCCGTTAGTCCCAAGTCCATAGAACACACGGTCGTGATCATTCACTAAAACAGCCCAACGGCGTGTGGTACCCTCGAAATCATCCATTTGAGTCCAGCTGTCCAACGAAGGATCATAGCGCCACACCTCGCTTCCCCAAGTCCAATTTGAGCCATACGAGCCACCGACGACGTAGCCAAAACCATTTTGATGAATCATGGCAGGGCGGTTGGGGTATAAACCAGGAAATGGAGCCTTCATAGACCAATTATCTGTCGCTACATCATATTCGTAGAAATCCACTCCATTTTTGATATAACCTTTGCCATTAATTGCCATGGTTGGGATTCCGAAGTTGGTAGAGAAAGGCAAGGGGTTTAGTGAAATCCATTGATCGTTTGCAGGATCGTAGCGATATATTGCAGTGGAAAAAAGTGCTGGGAAATACCCAAAATCGCCAATTCTAAAGGGGAACGTATTGTTAAAACTTCCTGTTGGTGGACTTGCCACTTGCGTCCAAAGATTCAATTGAGGATCAAATTTGTAAAAACCAGTACCGTCCAATTGCCCGAGTCCAGCATAGCCTACGTTATCGAAAGAAATGGAAACGATATCTTGATCTCCATTCCCATTATTTCCTGGATAATCTGCTTTTTGCGTCCAGGCATTGGTCCCAACATCGTATTCCCACCAATCTGGATACCAGGTATCGAATCCAGTACCGTTCAAATGTCCTGTACCAGCGTATACTTTGTTGCCAATAGCCATTCCTGTTGCGCGATGCCTTCCGAAGTTACCATAATCGGCTTTTTGAATCCATTGTGGACTGGCACTCAAGAAAAAATGCGCACCGAAGAGCACAAAAAGGGTGAGAAACAGGGTTCGCATGTTCGTTTGTAGTAATAGTTATGCTTAATAGACGCACTATTTTTCAAGAAAGATGCTTTTCCTTGCTGAGAAGTTATTCTTCTTCCTCTTTGAGTAGGAATTGGCGGATCCGTACGAAAAGGGCGTCAGTATTTTTGTCGCGTTGACTACAGTAAAAACGGGAATATCCAGTATCAATAACGATGTGTCCAGCGCCATAATTTCCAGTGAGAATTAGTGGTTGATCTTCCACCCAGGCTTCCACCGTTAGACGATAATCTAAGGGAAATGCCGCCGTTGTTTTGCCTGCTGGGACGCTGTCCAGTTCCGACAAGCGTAAATTACCCGCCGCATTCGTTTGTGCCATTGCCGCGTCGTACAGACCGAAGCTCTCTTTTTGATAAAATTGATTGGTCAACTGGTTTGCCTCTGCCTGTAAAGGCCAATTGTCAGAACCCATGTAAACACCCCCTCCTTCTATCAGAAAAGATTCAATGCGCGCAACGTCCGTTTCACTGAGATTACTGGTGGCATTTGAAAACATAAAAATCATTTCAAAAGAATCCAAATCGCGCGGAAGTGAATCGACACGTGTCAGTGAACTGTCAGGAAAACAAATGTTTGTTGCGTTGCCAATCACCAACGTTTGATCGGGCTTTTGACCAAAGGCAAACGAAGACACGAAAACGACAATCCAAATAGCTTTCTTCACGCATTAAGGTACATGTCATTGCTGGATTCGTTCAATAGGAAGTGATTTACCCGCAACCTTTCAACGTCGGTACAGATCGTAATTGCGATTCAGTTGGATCTACCGTATATGTTGCTTCTATTTGCCGTGAAATGCCATCAGGCCCTTGTACAATTACCTTAAATTGTAAACTAGTTGGTTCTGTTAAGGAATCAAGATATTCGGAAGCTCCAGAAATATTTCCGCCGGTACCCGTCGCTTTGCATTCTCCATTATGATAAAGTCCCCAGCTTCTCACCGTAAATTGACTCTTTAATGGAATTTCAGGGGGATATTTTGCTTGTAATAACTGTGAACGGATAGCCGCCTTATTACCTGATTTAGAAGATCCCCAGTAAATAGATGGATCGGGCAGGTTTGAAACTCTGAATTCAGATGTGTTGCTGTATACAAGAGAGTCATTGCAATACGAATTAACGGTAAGATAGGTGACTTTTGCCGTTCCAGGGCGCACAATGTAGTTACCTGTTAACGAGTCTTCACTGATACTACAGTTTTGCCCGACAAGTGTTACGAGACAATTTTCGCTGTTACTTACCGCAATTTTTACAAGGTTGTTGTACCCTCGATACAGAATATTCAGTTGCGGAAGTTCAATGGCAGAGATGGTCTCCTGTGCGGTCAAATGAAAGGTTTGAAATAATAGAAAAGTGAAGAACAGAAAAGCTTTCATAATTGTTTGTTACTAGTTTGCGAGAACATAATGGTTAGAATCTTAAAAGTAACAGAAAATGTACCTTTGAAGGATGGGAATCGATTGGATTGCTTACGGATATTTTGGTTTGTTTGGAGGAACGTTTCTCTCGGCGACTTTACTTCCCTTACCTTCCGAAGCGATGGTATTGGCGGCATTGGGATTGGGAATGGATCCTTTTTGGGTGTTGTGCGTTGCGACGCTTGGAAATTTTGGCGGTGGTTTAACCAATTATTGGATTGGTGCGAAGGCGAACAATGAGAAGGTTCTTCGACGTTTTGGTGTCAATAAGGAGAAAACGGAACGTTGGGAAATGCACACAAAACGATGGGGGCACTGGCTTGGTTTGATTTCCTGGTTGCCATTTGTCGGTGATCCAATGGTGGTAGCATTGGGTTTTCTTCGTGTTCCTTTCTGGCCCCTAACCATCACAATGTTTGTCGGAAAACTGGTTCGTTATGCCGCGCTCATTTGGTTGTTTTACCTCTGGTAATTCATACCGAATTCGTTTGGATCGGCAGGAATTATTTTCCTAACTTAAGGAAGAAACAGCCGAAAAATGAATCATATAGAATTGGGAAAGAAGGGGGAAGCATTGGCGCTTGGGTATTTGTTGGAGCAGGATTATTCCCTGTTGGCGAAGAATTACCGGTGGAAACACGAAGAAATTGATTTAATCGTTGCTCAGGATGATGCTATCGTATTCGTTGAAGTGAAAACTAGAAGAAATACTGAAATTCAATCGCCGTTACAAGCGGTTTCCAAAGCCAAACAGCGGCATCTTATTCGTGCTGCGAATCATTATATTACCGAAAAAGAATGCCTCCTTGATGCCCGATTCGATGTCGTTTCTGTTGTACTGAAAGGCGAGAAAGCAATAATCGAACACATTCCCAATGCATTTTATCCGACCTTATAATTACTCGATTTCGGATGATTCGTGCGAATATCAGGAACTTGGCGTATCTTTGTGGCAAAATTCAGCGCGTGATAGAGGTTTGTTTGCCCCAAACGTGCGGAAGACTAACGCGCGGCCAGGTAGGTCGTAAGCGGAGGGAAAGAAACATAATTTAAGCTCGTGATGAACTCAAGAAAATCAAAAAAGACAGGTAACAAATCTACCAAACGCCCGTTATCTGCTACAAAGGGTAGAGACTCCAGAGATAAGAAATCGGAGTTTTCCAAAGAAAAAAAGGAAAAGAGAAAGTATATCGACTTTCTTGATAGTAAGAAGAAAGGAGATCCATTGCCAAGTTTTAATGACGATGAGATCCGTTTGAATAAATATTTGTCGAACGCAGGAATTTGTTCCCGTCGAGAAGCAGATGTCCTCATCAAAACTGGGGTTGTTTCTGTGAATGGTGAGACAATCCTTGAAATGGGATACAAAATCAAACCAGGCGACGTCGTTCGATACGATGGAGGAACCGTAAATGCGGAAGTAAAACGCTACGTGTTATTGAACAAACCAAAAGGGTTTTTGACAACAATGGACGATCCTATGGGACGGAAAACGGTGATGGGCTTGGTGAAAAAAGCATGTCGTGAGCGCGTGTATCCAGTAGGACGTTTGGACAAAGAAACGACGGGATTGTTATTGTTCACCAACGATGGCGATCTTGCTAAAAAATTGACGCACCCGAAGTTCAAAGCTTCAAAAGTGTATCAAGTGGAATTAGATAAAAAAGTCACTTCAATCGATCTTAAAAAGTTGTTGGCTGGAGTGGAATTGGAAGATGGTATTTCGCGTTTCGATGCAGCAGAGTTTATTGATGCTGACGATGCACGATTGGTCGGAGTGGAATTGCATTCTGGAAAGAACAGAATTGTTCGGAGAACCTTCGAAGCTCTTGGCTACACGGTAAATAAATTGGATCGCGTTACTTTCGCGGGTCTGAACAAAAAAGATTTGCCAAGGGGGCGATATCGCCTTCTTACAGAAAAAGAAGTCGCATATTTGAAAATGACACCTAATGTTTAAAAACGCTAGAGAATTCACAAAATACAATAGTTCCCTAATTGTACTACTTCTTCTGCTTGGCTGCAGTTATCCCACATTTGCGCAGCACAATCGCATGAAGAAAAAGGAATCAGACGCTAAAGGCACCTTGTTTGGCTATTGGGGATACAATCGCAGTGCATACACCAAAAGCAACATTCGATTTGTAGGACCTGGATATGATTTTACGATGGCGGGAGCGACAGCCCACGACAATCAAGCGAAACTCAATGCACACGATTATCTGAGTCCATCAAGTATCACGATCCCTCAATTTAACCTACGACTTGGGTATTATTTCAAAGACCATTGGTCGATTTCTCTGGGGTACGATCACATGAAATATATTTTTGATGATCATAACGAAGTATTTCTAAGTGGACAGATTGATCCAGGGGTTGACAACGTTACCAATTGGGAAGGAACCTACAATGCCGAGCCAATCGTAACAGACAGAAGTACCTTTCATTATGAGAATTCGGACGGATTGAATTTTCTACGTTTTCAACTTTCACGTACGGACCGATGGTTGCGATTTGGCCCCAAAGAACAGTTTGTTATTTCGACAGACGTAGGCGTGAGTTTGGGAGGAATACTTTCTTACAACGACTTCAATTTTGCGGGACAATTCGACCGTCGTACGATTAGTTTGTCGGGATTGGGAGTTGCCGTACACGCAGCGCCGCGTTTCGAGTTTTTCCGACACATATTTTTGCAACCAACGATTTCTGCAGGATATTTGAACCAACTGAAAGTACGCACACGACCCAATGACGCCTCTTCTTATGCCAAACAACAATTTGGCTTTACTGAGTTTTACGGCGTCTTAGGCTTCTTCCTATACATTCGTCCAACCAACGGATGTGATAGCTGTCCTGTGTGGTAAAAAAAACGCCTCACGAATGTGAAGCGCTTTCCAATACTTTCTTTGCAATTACTTGCCGCTGCCAAATCGGAAATCTATCTTATAGTAGAAGATCGGTAAAAATCCTAATTGGTATCGTTCTGCCACAGGCTCTGCGGATGGATTAAATAAATTCGGTGCATACGCAAGTCCCAACAAGTTTTGGCGATTCGTGATATTCACAAGGTCCAATCCAATTTCGTGAGTCACGCGAGCCGCATTGAATTTCCAACTGATTTTTGTGTCAATTCTAAAGTAATCGGCAAACTGACGGCTGTTAAATCCTTCGTCAAGATAAATCAACTCTTGCAATTGACTTGTCGCAGTGGAATCCACGTACCCATAGAGTTTTCCACCTGCGTAGGTCGCTTTAAATCCAAGTGAGATCGATTGCTTTGGTCCCAATTTAAACTCTTTTCCAGCCAGCAGGTTGAAAATGTAGTTTCCGTTGTAAGAGGTAGAACGAGTCACGTCATCACTTCCGGTATATGTCGAATTATACACCGTTCCAGAGAACAAAAAGAAGAACGATTTATCAAAGAATTTCTGAACCGTAACTTCGACCCCATAATTTTGTCCGGTGCCTGTATTTTGAAGTGCCTCAGGGAAAAATCGGGAGAATCCACTTCCCATATTGATTAATGAGAACGCCGAAGGAACCACTGTCACAGGAATGTTGTACAAATACTGGTAATAGGCTTCTGCTTTGAAATTCAAACTCTTTTTGAACGCTTTTTCATAGCCAACTCCCGTGTGAGCACTTCGAGAAAAATCCATGTCCATATTCTCATAGACTTTGTTTCCATTCGCATCCTGTTGATGGTACAAATACGTATACATCGGCTGCGTCATACTGTGCATCCCACCACCTGCGGAGATTGCCTGCCCGTTTTTCATGTTTAATTTCCAACCCACACGAGGTTCAACAGGGCTGATGCTATTGCTCAAAGTAAAGTACTGACTGTGAAGTCCGGCCGTGAACTGCATTTTTTCCGTGATGCGCCATTTCCACTGAACAAAAGGTTGAATCAATGCAGATGCACCAACGTAGTCCCAACGGTTCACCCAGCCAGTGTGCTGTGGATTGAGAACAGAATCTTGCATGTTGTAGAAGAAAGCATCCACGTTAATCCCAGCTTTGATCAAATGTTGTTTGTTGATTTTGTGATTCACACTGAAATATCCGGATACCTTTTGAATTTGAAACGTATACGCCATCAATGGGTAAATACTGTCTCCCGCTGGATTGTATAGATCTACGATGGAATCACCATTGGGATAAATAGAATCGCGTCGCACCAGAAAATCATGGTTGGAACGTTGTTGTTCAAACGAATAGGCTGCCGTTGCACTGATAAATGTTTTTTCATTCAACGGTTTTTTGTAGGTCAATCCAGTTACTGCCATCGTTGTTCCAAAATATTGATCGCGGTCGCCTTCTCCATACAATTCCTGAGAGCCACTATTATCAGACAAATTCAACGGATATTGATCCGAAATAACAATCGCAATGTCGCTTGCACCACCAATAGCCCACCATGACATCGTTCCACCATTTTTTAAGCGCCAATTGAATTTAAACGCACCGTCTCCATAAGTCGGAACGGCATCAGTACCCAATTGTACCCCGATAGTTTGGAACATTTTTAATGTCGAAAATCTTGCCATCGCGAGATAACTCGATTTTTTCTCAGCATTCAATGGACCTTCTGCCATAAGTTCGGTGCCGAGAAAACCAAATTGCCCGGTCATTTCATGTGTGCCATCGTTCCCACTTCGTAGTTTCAGATCAAAGACACCTGATGTCGAGTTTCCGTATTCCGCTGGAAAGGCACTCATGAAAAAGTCGGAATTTGCCAAGATTTTATTGTTGAGGATGGAAACTGGACCTCCTGTACTTCCAGCAATCGCGAAATGCGAAGGATTTGGAATATCGATACCTTCCACGCGCCAAACAACGCCAAGTGGAGAATTTCCACGAATAACAATGTCATTTCTGGAATCATCTGCACCACCAACCCCTGCAAAATTGGAGGCCATACGCGCAGGATCTGACCTTGATCCAGGATAACGATCGGTTTCTGAGACACTAAATTGTTGTGCAGAGAGTAGTGCGAGTTCGTTCAGTACTTCTCCCTTTTTACGTCCTGTTACAACGACCACTTCTTGCTCCTGAAACGATTCTTGCATGGGAACTTGTACGATGGATTCTTTACCCGACGTCACTTCAATGGTGATGGTTTTTGTATCGTAGGCCATGTACGTAGCAATCAAATCGTGTTTGCCGACGGGAACATTATTGATCGTAAATTCCCCTTCGGTATCCGTTAAAGCACGGTATTTTTGGGTAGAATCAGCAGTGATAATTTCAATTTTAGCTCCGTATATCGGGAATTGCGTTTCAGCATCAAAAGCCTTTCCTTTTACCACTTGCGTAGGTTGTTGAGCATAAGAACTCATGGAAAGGAGTACGAACAATAGTACTATTGTTTTCATTGTGTAGGGTTTTGTAGTTTTCGAATCAAAAATAACACACATTTCTGAGTGCCATTTTCGGGATTGCGCAATAGGTTGTAGCAAACTTGTGTTTTTCGCAAGAAGGGCTTACTTTTTCTGGCCGATGTGTTTTTCCAAAAATTCTTTTTCTGTCCAATCTTTTTTGTAGACGTACGTGAAGTCGAAATAATTGAGAGCGTTGAAATAGCAATTGCGAACATTAGAATTGATCACGGCATAGTCACCTGTGTACCACAATGGGATCAGCGGTGGGTCTTGCATCATCACTTTTTCTGCCTTAGAAAAATAGTTCAATTGGTCCGTTTGCTTTTTGGTTCCCGTCGCACGTTCGAAGAATTCATCGAAAACAGGATTGCGGTATCGGCTCTTGTTGACTTTAGAGAGAACGGTCGGATCGTCGGGTACGTTTTTCCCGTAGAAGTTCACCAGGAACGACTCAGGACTTGGATAATCTGCATTCCATCCCAAACGGAAGATGTCACCATTTCCAGCTTCGGCATCTTCGATTAATTTTTCGAAAGTAGATCCATCAATATTTACATTGATATTCAGAACGGAGCGAATTTGTTTCGAGAATTCATCGGCAACTGCTGAGTGAATGTCATTGATGTTATAACGCAATTGTACCGAACCAAATCCTTCCCCGTTTGGATATCCAGCTTCTGCCAATAGTTTACGTGCTTTTTCAGGATCGAAGGAATAGCCCACTTCTTTAATGCCTTCGAAATCGTACCCTTTTAAAGTCCGCAAGACAGGCGGCGTAATTCCGTAAACACCAATATCATTGATCTGGTTTCGGAGGATGTCAATCCCAATCACTTTTTTGTCGATAGCGTAGTTAAAAGCCATGCGGACTTTTGGATCTTTAAAGCGCTCATCCAACATGTTGAAGATGTAATAATTTGTTTCAAGCAAAGGATTGTTCTCCAGGATTAATTTCGGCGGTTTCGAATTGAAGTCCTCCAGTTTGCCCTGTACCATTTTTGTAATTTGACTTGTTGGTAAACCAAGGATGAGGTCAATTTTTTTGTTCTCAAACATGTCGAGTTGCTCCAGTTTTCTACTTTGGAACACGAATTCGAGACTATCCAGGTAAGGCAATGCGTTTCCTTGTTTGTCTTTCAGATAATAGTCCTGATTTTTTAAAAGCAACAACTTTTGTTGGTCCTTGTTTCCCTTAATTTCCGTGTAAACAAAAGGACCTGTGCCAACGACATCGGTTTTGAAACCACGATCGTACAATTTCTTTGAAATAATATGAGAGTTTACATTCGCCAATTTGTACAGAAAGTTGTGGTCACTGTGAATGAGGTTGAACGTAATTTTGTTGCCATCAGCTACAATTCCCGAAATGTTTTTTGCTTTCCCCGAATGAAAATCGTCAGCACCTTCAACAATCGATTTACAAACCATCGTATACGTTGCCAAAGGTTCTCCCTTTTCATCTTCCGTACAACCGATTTCAAAACTCTTAATCACATCCTCCGCAGTGAGTAGTCGCTCCTCCTCCGATTTAAATCCTTTGTGCGGGTGAAATTTAACGTTCTTGCGAAGAATAAACGTGTATTTCTTGCCGTCGGGACTTTTGATCCACTTGGTTGCAATACGCGGCACAATCTTGGTTGTTTTACTGTCCATTCCAACCAAACCTTCTGTCACTTGATTCAAAACGGTTGCCGAATAAAAGTCCATTACTTTTTGAGGCATCAGTGTGCTTGGTTGATTTTCCAGTGCCATGGTGATTTTTCCACCAGCGTACTCGAATTGTTTTGGAGCGTCATCACCACACGCACCCAACAGGAACGTGATTAAAATAATGGATAGTATTCGATTCATATAACGGGGCGTATATCACAAGTTTAGTATACAAGAATAAGAAAAATCTATCAATTAAAATACAGCACTTTAAGAAGTGTCTCGATCAAAATCAAAATGAAATTCAAATCCTGGGTAAAAAAAATATGAAGTTCTGATCAATTATTTCTGCAGAAAACTTTAAATAAAGTAAAAAGGTATTATATTTGTTCGTTGAAATTGGAGCTTTTAATGTGAGATTATAATGTTTACTGTAAGATGTTTAACATTTGTCACATGAAAAACATAGGATGAAAAATTTTATACTATTTATTGGCTTTTATCTGCTGAACCTTTCGGTTTTTGCTGCGTTGTCAGTGGAAGGGACGTATCAAGGAAAAAACTTGTATGTTTCAAATCCAATGGATGATGAAGGTTTTGGATATTGCGCTACGAAAGTTACCGTGAATGGTGACATCATGCCTGGTGGTACAAGCATGGGAGCATTTGAAATCGACTTTTCGCTTTTCAACATAGAGATTGGCGAACCCGTTTTCATCGTTATTGAACACAATGACGGCTGCACACCAAAGATTTTGAATCCTGAGGTCTTGCGTCCACGATCTACATTCGTAGTCACTGAAATGAATATTACGAATGCAGGTCGTCTTACTTGGAAGACAGAAGGAGAGCAAGGAAAATTGCCTTTCTTCATTGAGCAATACCGCTGGAACAAATGGGTAGTTGTTGGAGAAGTTCAAGGAAAAGGTTCGGGTGGAATCAACAGTTACGAGTTTCAAGTTTCACCGCATTCAGGGGTAAACACGATTCGTATTGTTCAGGTAGATCACTCAGGGCAAAAACGAAATTCCAAAGAAATTAAGTTCACGTCTTCAACACCATTGGTTACAAAAACACCAGCTCAGGTGCGTAACGAAATCAAATTCCTCGCGAACGACCAACCGATTGAAACGCGCTACGAAATTTACGATGCCTACGGGAACATTGTGAAGAAAGGGTTTGGATCGTCTGTAAATTGCTCGAATTTACTTCGTGGTGTTTACT
>JBNKGN010000003.1:0-26376 GCA_050289845.1 Crocinitomicaceae bacterium
CAGGTAGATGAAGACAAACTATGGGAAAAAGCGCGCTACGAGGCGACTACGAATCAGCATACCATTTATTACACTGACGTGAACAATCCACAAGAAACCTTCACTGAAAACGAACTGCTTGCTTTGAAAAACAACATTTTCGAGAAAGAAGGCATCGTGAAAGTTGAATTGGTAGATATGGATCGTACTTTTCGTATTTATCATTACGAATACATTGAAGTGGAGACTATTAAGCATTTCGTGCTTCCTATTAAAGAAGGTGTTGAAATAATGGAGCAAAAACGCGCACATATTTAAATCCCACAGCTATTTTTTTTGAAAAGCCAATCCATTCGCGATTGGCTTTTTGGTTTACGTGATCTAGCATTCGTTGCCCTACCCCACGTCGTTCGGATATTTCAATTCAGTCATTTAAGTTCTCACGGAAAGACATTGCCTTGCGATTAAAAAAAGACAATTCGGCATACAAACGCGATCTGAATAATTGACCTTGCTTCAATTCACTTTTAACGTATCTTTGAGCCGTGAATTTGGAAACCATAACTCTCATTGGATTCGGAAATGTCGGATCGCACCTTTACAAGCGTTTATTGGAAAAAGGTATTGCCTTGAGTCATGTCGTTTCACGCACGATTCCAGAGCACGATTTCCCAGCGAGCACGATAGTTACTTCTTCCCTTGAAAATCTTCCCGTGGATCAACTTACGATTGTCTGTGTTCCAGATGGAGAAATTGCTCGTATCATCCAACAACTTCCAGAGCAAACTCCTGTGGCTTACACGTCTGGATCGGTAATCCTGAACTCGTTGCCCTCACGCTCAAATATCGGTGTGTTTTATCCGCTGCAAACCTTTTCTAAGGGAAGAGAAGTTCGGATGTCTGACGTCCCCTTTTTTATCGAAGCGAATTCCGAAATATTTGCGCAAAAACTATATAAACTTGCTCAAAAAATAAGTGACAACGTACACTTTTCGAATTCGGAAGAACGCAAAAAAATGCACTTGGCGGCCGTCTGGGTTAACAACTTCACGAACCATATATTGACGCTCGCCAAAGCCTATGCCGATCAAGAAAACGTGGATTTCGAACACTTAAAGCCATTGTTGGAAGAAACGATTCGAAAACTGGACGATATGTCTCCCTGGGAAGCACAAACAGGTCCAGCAAGACGTGGTGATCAAAAAACGATAGAAAGTCATCTCAGCGCATTACAAGGCACTCCTCGTGAATTGTATGCACTAATTAGTAAAAGTATTTCAGAAGCCTATTCAAAATGAAAAGTTACAAGGAAAATCTCCACGGCATCACCACCTTTATTTTTGACGTTGATGGTGTTCTTACCGACGGTAGCGTCATGCTCCTAAAAGACGAAGTAGTTCGCACCTTAAACTCCAGAGATGGATATGCCCTTCAATACGCCGCCAAATCGGGATATCGAATCTTGATAATAACCGGTGGAAATTCTCCTTCGGTAGCACATCGACTCTCTAGCCTGGGCGTTACGGAAGTGTGTTTGCAGGCGAAAAATAAAGTAATGGTCTACAACGATCTTAAGGAAAAGTACGGCTTTTCGGACGATGAGGTATTGTACATGGGCGACGATATTCCTGATTATCAAGTCATGCAAATGGTACGCGTCGCTGCTTGCCCACAAGATGCCGCTGTCGAAATAAAAGACATTTCAGCGTATCAATCTAGCGTAAATGGAGGTAAGGGCTGCGTAAGAGATGTGATCGAACAAACCTTGCGTGTCCAGGGTAAATGGTTTAAAGAAACGGCGTTTGAATGGTGATCAACGTACAACAAATTGCTGCGTGCCTATACATGTCATCCCAGCATGTAATTGCAAAAAGTACACTCCTGAAACGAATCCGTCAAGAGAAATAGTTGTGTTTGTTCCCGAAAGCGTTCCTTCGAGAATTCGTTTTCCATCTGTGGTGATAATGGTATATTCACTCGCGCCAGTCAACTCGGTAACAAGCATCAATTCCGTTTGCGCTGGATTGGGATACAATTGAAAATTCGACAGAACTTCGTTTTGCTTCAGTCCTACAAGTTGATCCACATACGTCACCCCAGCAATGGTTGGGTACACTTCGCCGTCGCCAATTTTAACAACCGCAATTGAAGCGCCTCCGCTCCCACCACTCGTGTAACCTACCATAATCGCTCCGCCATCTGACGTGGGAATCCCTTCATACATCCGATCCGATCCTTCAAAATCGATGTAGCCAACCCCCGTCAACCAACCCAGGGTATACAAATGACGACCGATATGCACATCCGTTCCTCCCGGTGTAGTAAAAGAACCCTGCACATTGTACGCTCCGTATCGATAACTTGAATTGTTGTAATTCGTTAATACATCTCCTTCCCAATCAGCCGCACTGTGAATCGCGAAACTTTGCACGTTGTAATAGTTCGTTGGATCAACAAAATGGCGATAATAACAAATATCTGTGGCCGTCGTATCATCTTGACGATAGCCTCCTATTCCAAAAAGCGTATCATTTGATATAAAAAAATCATTGATGGTGTAATCTCCTGCCGCAACGCCTAACGTGTCTTCCCAAACAATCGTTCCATCCTGATGTAACAAGAGCAAATGCGCCATTTTAGAAGCCGTCCCCGCATTGTAGCGGTTGGATGATATAACAAACAGTGAATCTCGGTAACGCTCTACATTCGTTATTTCTTCATCGCCTTCGAAAGAAAAATCTTTGGTCCAAACCGTGTCCCCATTCAAGTCAAGACGCATCAAGGAAATATCTTGTCCCCACGTATTGGTCCCCGTGCGATTGACTCCCACAATCATTCCCGTATCAAGTGTAAAGGCGGCTTCTACCCCTTCTTCCCAATCGGGACCTTCGAACGTTTTTTCCCACATCAAATTACCACTCTCATCGGTAAAAGCGAGGTAGGTATCATAATCACCAGCAGACCAAGAATTGGAGGAACCAATCAAATAAATCCCAAAATTGGGTTTGTAGAGCATCTCGTAGGACGCATCATTTTCTACCCCACCAAATGGCGCTGACCACTCGTAAAAACCACTTTTGGAAATCTTCAATAAAAAGGCATCTGAATGTCCAATACTAAAGCTTCCAGAACGTCCTGTGATCAAGTACCCCGAATCAGCCGTTTGAGCAATATCATAACCGTAATCGTATTGTTCGCCCCCAAACATTTTAAAAAAGTTGATTTGCGCGGTCAACGAAGTCGCTATCAATGAAAAACACACTAAGAAGAACCCTTTTTTCATTCTATTGCACGATTAAGCGTGTGATGAAGAAACCAAGATCACTTTGAATGTGCATCGTATATACACCCGAAGCAATTCCTTCCAGAGAAAGCGTTCCTGAGCCATCCAATTGCGTTGTAACAACAGCTGCTCCTTGCATGTTGATTAAACTCACAGCGTGCGGCATATTGTTCGGCACGTCGATTTGAACCATGTTTGATGCTGGATTTGGATAAACATTCGCTTCGATGGTCGCCGAAATAGTTTCAAGTCCTACCAAATTTGTGTACCCCAACAAACCTGTGGTTCCAGGATACATTTCTCCGGGTCCGATCTTATACAGGAAAATAGTTCCCCCACCACTTCCAACAAGTGGATTTTGATGGTACCCAACCAGAATAGCGCTTCCATCGCTGGCTCGGATAAATTCTCCATTCACATCTGGCTCCTCCATCGCGAGAAAAGCCACTGTTGCCTCGTAGAACATAAAAGTATTCCCTTTTTGTACCATCAGATCGGGGCCACCTTCGTAGACGTTCGCATTATTATCGAAACTTGCACTTAAATAACGATGGGCGTCATCACCATAAGAGGTAAAAACATCGCCGTGCCAGTCGCCATCTACATCCGAATTGATTAAATAAGGATTTGAAAAACTCGTCGAATTCATTTCCGCACGATAAAACGTATAATCCCATTGATCCACATCGTCCAGGCGTTGACTTCCGAGCGCCTGAACAACATTCCCCAACACCTGCAAATCATTCAGTTCGTACTCGCCTGGGTTAGCAGAAAAAAACAAGGTGTCGATCATCGTTCCATCATCGTGCATCATGTAAAAAATCGGTTTGACTTGTGAAGAATCTGCAAAAAAACGAGTTCCCCCCACCACAATAATCGAGTCGTCGTAAACCCCAACTGCATTCGCAATATCGTCCCCCATGTTTTCAAAGGTTTTGGTCCACAGCGTATCGCCAACACTATCGGTTCGCACAATATACATGTCACGCCCGTATATTCCGTTGGACATTTCACCCACCATTACCGTTCCAGTATCACGCGTGAGAGCTGCATCCATGACACGATCCCAGTCGTCACCTCCATAGGTTTTGCTCCATTCTTCGATACCATTTTCATCGACTTTAACGAGATAGTAATCGAAACTTCCATTTCCAAAAGAATTGGAATGACCACAAATGAAATACCCGAAGTTCTTTTTGTAAAGTACACGTCTGCCCCATTCGCTCTCAGGACCTCCGTAATGATTGGACCATTTCCAATTTCCAACGCTGTCGACTCCCATTAAAAACGCTTCCGAATGGCTTGCATAGCTTCCTGATGATCCTGTGATCACGTAGCTGCTATCTTCCAATTGGACAATTCCCTGTCCAAAATCAAATCCGTTATCGGCGTAATATTTATAAAAGCTGATTTGCCCCGACACGAAGATCGGCAATACAACAAACGCTATTTTGATTAAAATCTGCATACGGCTTTTACATACATTGATGTTCCATTCCCTCCACTTCGCATAAATCCAGAAAAGTTATCAGAGCCTATTCCTAAACCAAACGCGTCCCAGTTCATTTGAGTATACGCCCCAAAACGCAACCCTGAAAATCCACCGTACGAAACACTTGCACCTGCGTGAATGTGATCGGAGAATTTGTAATCAACTCCTGCGAAACCGAAAGGGCTGTAGATCAACGCAGGGTAGATCCGAATTCCAAAAAAAGATTGGCATTTAAATTCGCTGTTGTTGTCGACCATTTTGGCCACTTGTAAAAATCCTGGCAATAAAAAAACGGGATTGACATCGGTTGCACGAATCCCCAATGTGTCCAAGATATTCAGGCTGTCATTGAAAAAACTGTTGTCGCCAATGAATTGCTCGAAACGAAAACCGTCATACGTAAATGTGGTATCAAAACTGTAGCGCTTTTGGGCTTCGTACATATATCCAACCCCCACGTTTTGCACTTTGAATTGAATGTATGCGGGTTTGTCCTTGCTCCAGCTGATTGGCACTCGAATATCGGCATCAAACCCTACCCCAATTCCCTGATTGAATCTCGAAGATTGCGGAACATCTACATCTCCATCCATCGTCATCGTAATCTCTTGCCCGTCGGCAGATTGAATCATTTCAAGATCTCGAAAATCGGCATTCAACCTCGAACTGATATTGTAAACGTTAAAGCGTACGCTGGATTTCGACTTCACATCAAACAACCCGAAGCCAATTTTCTGCATGGCTGTGAAACTAAAATCCATTCCCGACATTTCGATTGTATCGCCGACGAACGTTTGGTTTCCGTACATCGCCAGTCCGAAAAAATCACGTGCATAAAGCGCACCTCCGAAATAATCCGTACCCGCGGCAATTTCATAGCCCCAATCCTTTTTCTTAAGCAAGCGTTTGTTGTAATTGCGGTAGACAAGTGCTCCCCCAGCATTTAAACCAATGCGATTCACCCCTGAATGACGATTGAGTGAGTTGTCCTTGGTTGCTGCGTCGATCATGCCTCCAAAAAGAAAGCGATTGGTGACTCCGTTCTGAACCGCAGTCGCTCCATAATCAGCCACGGCATCCAGGGTAATTTCGTGCTGATATATCGTCGTATCATATTGCGACATATTCATTTGAGCGGCACCATAAAACGCGTTCAGTCCGACTAAAATTAGTATCCAATTTTTCATCTTTAGAACTTGTTTTCTGTTTTAAACTCCGACTTCAACTTAACCCCTAAAAATGCTTTGTCGGGCACGAGCATGACTTGACTTGCACCAGTTGTTGGATTTGGAGAATTAAAGAGAGATTTCACTACAACTTTCTTTACCGCGTTGACGTCTGCTATCATCTCTTCTGTAAGCGTGAAGGTTACTTGAGAAGGCTGTACTAAAATCCCCGTAGCACTGTCCAACGTTCCGTATTGAGCCGACTCGATGGCCTCTGACCCCTCGATGGTATGTAAAAGAGTTCCATTCGCGTCTAACAAAAAGATCGTCACATTTGCTCGGAAAGGGAATCCATTTTGCGCATTTAAAAGAAGTTTTCCAGAAACTATGCGTGTTTTTTCGGGATCCTGATTCAAATCGAGATCGAACGTATCTTTCAGCACCAAATTATTCATTCCTAAGGCCAAGGGCATCTGCGCGTGCAAGTTGACACGAATGCGGCTATTCGGGAAAATTTGATCCCATCCTCCAGATACGTTCCCCCAGGGGTTGATTTGAAAACTGTATCCAACTTTGTGCTTCGTTCCTAAATTTTCCACATAATTTTCAATGTTACTATTGGCGCCATTAAAAGCGACCGTTGTCAACGAAGGAGCAAGGGTTCCCCAACTTCCCGTCGCGGGATTCACAGAAATCGAAGTGCCGATATTGGTACTCGTCAAATTGACCACATTCCCATTAACATTTTCATTGCTTACCATGAATATTTTGGTCACCGCTCCAACTTTAACGCCGTTCTCCACCTGAAATGAAAGCGACAGATTTGAAATATCAAGCAAACCACTTTGATACACATTGAGCGCTTCAAGATCAACCGTAGTGGTATCTGTTAACAAACGATTGCCAAAATACCCTTGTGCGTAATTCACTTTCGAATCGCGTAAAGTCGCCTTCACTTTGGTAACATCCTGATCAGTGATCATCGTAGCGGGGCCATTCGGATCTGTTGTCACAGAAAAATCAGCCAGCAATTCGTTGTAACCACCACCTGATTGTCCCGTAAGGTCTAAGGTGTACCCAGAAAGATCTATCGTTTCGACACGAACACCAGGGCTTCCACCACTTGCTGCAGGTGCGGAAATCAAATGCTGAAAATCAACATTGTTCTTCGTTACGCCAGGCAATTTCACCAAGAAGTAGGCTTTTGTTTCAATAGGATTTTCGACGCGAACGTCTATGAACCCTTCTTGTAACGTCACCACTTTTAATTGAATATCCTCCAAATCCAAATAATACGTTTCGACCGATCCAGCAAACGTGGTATTCGGTTGAATTTCGAAATTCAGTGCCGAAACATAATTGCGTGAGATCGTAGTATCTGGAATGGTCACGATATCATTGATGGAGAGATTAAAAAGGGTTCTCGTCAGATCCACCGCGTAATAGCCACTTGTTGTGGACAAGGTAGAATCATTCACCAAATTCTCGAGAGACAACGTATCGTTAATCAAAGGAGCATTCCAATCACTTTGCCAAACCGTCGCTTCCTTCTTGCATGCAACGAGTGTTAGACAAATACTGAGTAACAGAAAATAGTATTTCATGTTCATGTAACGTATTAATAGATAGTGGGGTTGGTTATGCTTTCTCTAAAATAGTCGCATATCCCTGTCCAACACCGATACACATACTCACCAATGCGTAGCGTTTGTTTGATTTTTGCAATTCCAAGGCGGCGGAGTGCAGAATTCGAGCTCCCGTCATACCAAGTGGGTGCCCTAAAGCTATGGCGCCTCCGTTCGGGTTGATACGTTCGTCATTGTCTGCCAGTCCCATTTTTCGGGTACACGCCAAAACTTGTGCGGCGAAGGCTTCATTTAATTCGAGAATGTCCATTTGATCGAGAGTCAATCCTGTGCGTTCCAATACTTTTCGTGAAGCGTACACGGGACCTATCCCCATTATTCTTGGTTCAACACCGGCAACTGCGGCTCCAACAATTCGTGCTAAAGGCTTCATGCTATGTGCATTTACAGCAGCTTCAGAAGCCACTAACAGAGCAGCCGCACCATCGTTTAGACCGGATGCATTCCCTGCTGTTACAGTCCCATCCTTTTTAAAAGCAGGACGCAAATTAGCAAGTGTCTCTAGAGTTGTTCCTGGCCGAGAAAATTCGTCGGTATCAAAGATAATTGGGTCTTTTTTTCGTTGTGGAATCGATACGGGTACAATTTCTTCTGCCAATCTTCCAGAAGCGATTGCCTTCGCTGCTTTTTGTTGCGACCAAAGTGAAAACGCATCCTGCGCTTCTCTTTCAATCCCGTACATATCAACCAAATTCTCGGCAGTCATTCCCATTCCATCGGTACCGTACAATTCCTGCATTTTCGGGTTAATAAAGCGCCATCCAAAAGAAGAATCGTGCATTTGTGCATCGCGACCGTACGCTTGAGATACTTTCGAAATTACCCAGGGTCCGCGGGTCATATTTTCAACCCCTCCGGAAATGTAAATATCTCCAGCACCGTCTTTAATTGCACGTGCCGCATTAATGGTCGATGCCATTCCTGAAGCACAAAGGCGATTGACGGTTTCCCCTGCTACTTGATAAGGAAGTCCAGCTAGCAATCCACTCATTCGCGCAACATTTCTGTTGTCCTCTCCTGCTTGATTGGCACAACCGAAAATCACATCTTCGATTAGCAGCGGATCAAGCGACGCATTGCGTGCCATTAACTCACGGATTACAAGCGCACCAAGATCATCCGTACGGACAGGGCTTAGCGTTCCTCCAAAATTTCCAATAGGTGTTCGAATTCCATCGACGATAAATACTTCCTTAGACATAGCTTCAATTTGAAGCAATAAAGTTAACTATTTCCTGTAGTTGTTAATAACTTATTCCCAATTCTTCGGCACAAAGTTTGTAAATTGGATATCCAAATTAAAAACTGCGAAAACGTGATAAAGCCTACAATTGTACTAACCACTCTTGGTTTGGTCTTAAGTGGCGGTTTGTTTGCACAAATCGAAGACCTCACTCCCGAAGAACAAGCCTACCGGGATTCCATTACCGCTCTCAACCTCGAAAATGAGGCCATCGCTAACAGCCAAACAGCTTACAACAAAGGAATTGAACATTTCCAGGGAAAGCGTTATGATGCCGCTGCGAAAGAGTTCGAAAATAGTATCCGATTCGACCCGAATTTTACGGCAGCATATTACAACAAAGGGGTTGCTGAAAATGAATTGGAGCGGTTCGAACAGGCGCAAAAGACTTTGACGCGTTTGATTGAATTAAAGCCAGGGTATTCAAAAGCGTACTTTCAGCGCGGACGTTCTTTTCAAGGATTGAACAATTATTTAAAAGCGGAAGAAGACTATACAGAATCCATCAAACTGGACAATTCCAATCCGAAAGCGTACTACAACTTCGCTACATTGCGTTTTCTTCAACAAGATTATGATGGTGCGATAACGTATTTTACCAAATCCATCGAATTGGACGATTCCAATCCCAATGCTTACAATGATCGAGGCTCTTCTCATCGAATGAAAGGAGACTACGTGAAAGCACTAGCCGATTATGAAATGGCTGCGAAAAAGAATCCAAATTTGGCGTTTGTCCTCAACAATATCGGAACGACAAAATCAAAGTTGAAAGATTATCAGGGAGCACTTGCGGCGTTCAGTCGTGCCATTTCCATCGATTCCAAATTCCACCTGGCATACAACAATCGCGGCGTTCTTCAAATGCAACAAAAAAAATATGCGGAAGCTGTTAGTGATTTCAAGAAAGCGCTTGAAGTGAAGTCAGATTACTCCCCTGCTGCAGCCAATCTCAGCGGCGTGTATTTCGAACAAGAAGACTACAAAAAAGCATTAGAATTCGCCAATCAAGCTATCAAGTTAGACGCCAACAACGCGGCTGCCTATGTCAATCGCGCCAATGCAAAAGAAATGTTACGTGATCTTGACGGAGCTTGCCAGGACTGGAGCAAAGCCAAAGAACTCGGATCCGAAATCGCTAAGAACTATTACGCCGGAAATTGCGGCAACTAAAAATATACGTTATGAAAATCAATACACTATTAACGGCCGCAATCCTATTTTTTACGTTCTACACTTCTGCTCAAAATGTAGAGTTTAAGTCGGCCAATTTTAAAGACGATAAGGAAGGATTGAAAAAGGCTACAGATGCTATCAAGGCAGGAGACGAATTCTTTGAAATTGCGAATGAGGCGATTTTCTCGGTAAAAAGTCCAGGTATCAACTACGATTTGGCGAGAGAACAATACATGATTGCTCAGGCATTCAACCCAAACAATGGAGAAATCAATTTTAAAATTGGTGTGTGCTACGCCAACTCTGCATATAGCGAAAAAGCGATTCCTTACTTGTACAAAGCCAAAGAACTGGACCCTGAATGCGATCCATTTATGAATTTCTATTTCGGTTATGCATTGCAACTGGATGAAAAGTTTTCAGAAGCGATCAAATCCTACGAAGCTTTTAGTGATTCTTACAAAAATGCCGATGAGTTCAGCAAGTTTGTCGTGAAACGTAAAAAGGAATGTAAATTGGCACAAGGCGCGAAAGCAACACCAGAACGCGTTTGGGTGGACAATGTAAGCGATCTAAACACCGAATACAATGATTATGCTCCTGCGGTATCAACTGACGGTAGTGAAATCATTTTTACGTCAAATCGCCCCAACGGTCATACCGCCAATCAAGTTGGTGGATACGATGATGATCTTTATGCCTCCTCAAAGATAGATGGGAAATGGTCGGCAGCAAAACCGTTAAAGGGTGGAGTAAACACCGAAGCGGATGAAGTATCAAACAACCTAAGTTATGACGGTACTAAAATGCTTTTGCACCGCGTTGAAAATGGTCAAACCGATATTTTTGAAAGTGAATTACAAGGACTCAATTGGTCAGCACCAACAAAACTGCCGTATCAAATTTCGTCAGATCGTACCAACGAAGTTTTCGCTGCTTATTCGGACGACGGTTGGAGTATCTATTTCAATCGCGACAATGCGACTCGTAGCAATGGATTTGAAGTGATGGAATCGAGCATGCAGAGTAAAATCAAAAAGAACTACATGGCTGCACAGATGGTTTCCAGTGTCAACAGTAAATTCAACGAAGGACCTATTTACATCACGCTTGACGGAGACAAGATGTACATCGCATCGCAAGGTGGTGATGGATTTGGCGGTTATGATATTTTCCTTTCAGAACGTACAAACGGTACATGGGGCGAACCAAAAAATCTCGGATACCCAATCAACACGCCGTATGACGACTTCTATTTTTCGGCATCAGCGAACGGGAAATTTGCTTACATCTGTTCAAATCGCGCTGGAGGTGCAGGTGGTTACGACATTTACAAAGTAACGTACTGGGGACCACAAAAAACGCCAGCCATGGAAACGGAAGACTACTTGCTTGCATCGATTGTAAATCCGATTAAGGACAATGCTATTGAAGCGACAGTTGAAGTGAAACAAAAATCCTTTACCGTGTTTAAAGGAATAACCATCGACGCAATCACTAAAAAACCTGTTGAATCAAGTATCGAGATCACGGATAATAGCACTGGAACGATTATAGAAACATTCACAACAAACAGTGCTACCGGGAAATTCCTCATCACACTTGCTTCAGGGAAAAATTACGGAATTGCGGTGAAAGCCGAAGGATACCTTTTCCATTCGGAGAACTTCGATATTCCGCAAGGAAGTGCCGATAACCTTGTCAACAAAGTAATCGAATTGAAAAACATCGCTGTTGGAAGCAAGATTGCCTTGCGAAACATTTTCTTCGACACGGGCAAATCAACTTTGCGATCAGAATCCAACGCAGAATTGGACCGTTTGGTAAAATTACTCAACGACGTTCCTTCGCTCAAAATTGAAATCTCAGGACATACGGACAACACGGGATCTGCTTCTTTGAACGAGCAATTATCGAGAGACCGTGCCGCGGCCGTGGTCACGTATTTGAAATCAAAAGGAATTTCGCCAGCGCGATTGACCTCAGAAGGATACGGTTCAAGACAACCGATTGCACCTAACTCAACCGTTGATGGGCGCCAACAAAATCGACGTACCGAATTTGAGATCAAAGCCAATTAAGAGCTTACAACCGTCAACCACTAATGAAAGATCGTCTTCGGGCGGTCTTTTTTTTTTGAACAAGTTGAAGAAAATCTATTGAAAATAGCGCAATTGACAACACGAAGAATTAATTTTGACTATGGATTCAAAAGCCGCATACCTGACATCGGAGCAAGTCACTTATTTCACTGAATTATTAAGAGATCGTGCATTCGTAGCGACAGAAATTCGTGAGAATTACAGCCATGATCACACAGAAGACCTATCGATACTTCCTGGAATAGTGTTAAAGCCTGAAACAGCTGAAGAGATTGCGGCAATTTTAAGCTTCTGTAATGACGAAAAAATTCCCGTCACTCCAATGGGTGCCCGAACGGGTTTAAGTGGTGGAGCTATCCCTACAATGAATGGGGTTGCGCTTTCAATGGAGAAATTCAACAAGATAATCGCGATTGATGAAAACAATCATCAGGTTACGGTAGAACCTGGAGTTATCACCCAAGTTTTACAAGAAGCCGTAAAGGAAAAGGGCTTGTTTTATCCCCCTGATCCTGCGAGCAAAGGTAGCTGCTTTATTGGTGGTAATATCGCCGAAAATTCGGGAGGACCGAAGGCGGTAAAATACGGCGTGACAAATGCCTACGTTTTGAATTTGGAAGTCGTGCTTGCAAGTGGTGAAATTATTTGGACAGGCGCGAATGTATTAAAAAATGCTACAGGCTATTCGTTGACACAGTTGATGGTTGGCTCTGAAGGCACTTTGGGAATCGTCACTAAGATTGTCCTCCGTTTGATTCCGCATCCCACACACGATTTACTGATGCTCGTGCCATTTTACAGTGCTCAGGAAGCCTGTGCCGCTGTTGCCGCCATCTTTAAAAAGGGGATCACGCCGAGTGGACTGGAATTTATGGAACGTGATGCTCTGTTGTGGACGCAGGAATTTTTAAACGATCGCAGTTTGCCAGTTGCGGAGAATCATGCAGCACATTTGTTGATTGAAGTTGACGGATTCAATCCTGACATGTTGATGGAAGAATGCGGGCAAATCACAGAAGTATTGGCAACCTTTGAAACCGATGAAATTTTATTCGCCGAATCCCAAGCACAAAAAGACGCACTCTGGAAATTGCGCAGAAGTGTTGGCGAGGCGGTAAAAGCAAATTCGGTGTACAAAGAAGAAGACACGGTTGTTCCCCGTTTTGCCCTGCCCGAGCTAATAGCTCATGTAAAACGCATTGGCACCAAATATGGATTTCAATCGGTTTGCTACGGTCACGCGGGCGATGGAAACTTACATATCAATATCATTAAAGGAACTTTGACGGATACCCAATGGGACGAAGAACTTCCTGTTGCGATTCGGGAATTATTTACAGAGGTTGTTGCTCTTGGCGGCACCCTTTCAGGAGAACATGGCATTGGATTGGTTCAGAAACAATACATGGACATTCCATTCTCGGAAACATCGCTAGATCTTATGCGCGGTATTAAAAGAGTGTTTGATCCCAACGGAATTTTAAATCCCGGAAAAATATTTTAATTCTGAAGTTTTAGTTCTGAAGAAAATCGAGATCTCCCGATTTCATTTTGTGGTAGCCGCGGCTTAAGTATGCCAGCATCATTCGCATTGCATCGAAGGCTTCTTCAGACTCCGCGCTGATTTCCTTTTTCTGGAGTTTCAATAACAATTTCATGTACATCCCGTGAAACGCCACTTCGATGTGGTTTTTGTCCTTCAAATTTGATTTTGCCTGAAAATCCTCTATCGGTTGCACGGCGCGCTCAAATACCTCCTGATACTTAACATCTTTCGTCATATTGATCAACGTATTGTGAAGGTACGAAAGCTCAATGATGATTTCTTTCAGTTCGTTGAGATGGCCCGATTGTTCAATTCGCTGCATTTTCATTTGTCGAATCAAATCTTCGTACCACCCACGGTATTGGTTTTCAAAAGAAGCATCTGGCAATTGCGGCCGCACATAATGCTCCATCACTTCTTCAATATCAAACCGAAAGGCACGTAGAATGTCTTCGATCTGGTACATATAGATGATGTACTCAGCAATGTTTTGCTGCTTTTTTTGCTGCGCGATTTGCATGTGCTATATTAATTAGCGATTGCGTCGATTTCTTTCTCTCGAGCATTAATGTACTGGATGAAAGACGTGGTAACATCAAAAGCGGAATCAATGTATGCAATTCCAGAACCAGCACCTTTCGCGTACAACATTTTAATCCCGTTCGCCTTCGCATATTCTTCCGAGTATTGGAACAATTTCTTTTCGAGTACAGAATTCACTTCCATTTGTTTCCGTTGAAAGGCCGCCATTTGGTTTTGCTGAATACTGATAATATTGTTTTCCGCTTGCTTCACTTTCTTATCCAGTTGATCAATTTTATCACTCATTAAAGTTCCACCAGACATCCCTTTTTGCAATTGCGTTGCAGCAGTTTCGTAGGCGCGCTGCCAATTTTCAAGTTCTTTCTGAATTTGAGCACCTTCTTTTTCGATCTCTGCGCTCATATTTCTGTAAAAATCGAAATCTGTTGCCAGTTTTTCGACGTCGTAATATCCAATAGTAAGATCCCCTGCATTTGCAGAAGTCACTTCGGTTTTAATAACAGAATCCTTTTTATCTTCCTTCGCAGAAGTCTTCTCTTTTCCTCCGCAAGAAACCAGTAAGCTCGCAGCAATAAGTGTAATCGCAACTATTTTCATTGTGTGTTCTTTTTTTGAAATCCGTCCTCCCATTCTTTTCTCATTTCAATAAAGCGCAGGAGGGTATTTTTAAGTAAATCAGTGGTAATCATTTTTTCAACGTCTTCCAATCCATTTACATCAGATTCACCAATCTTAAAGGATTGTTCGTATTGTCCTAATTCAATTTTCACAATGTACTTAGCATTGTAATTGTGGATCTGAATTTTGAACCGTGGGTGAGGTATTTCTTTTACAAGACGCATAATGGCGACAAAAATAATAAATAAGTTAGGGCTATGAACGAAAAAAGCACGCAACTGAGTTACGTGCTACTATTATTGTCTGTAAATGCTACATTGCTATTGCAAGATCGTTTTCTACGTATTCAATAAATTTGAATGGAACGCGCACCATATAGGCGTAATCCTGACCAACCTCAAACATGTCTTCGTCGGTATCACGATAGTGCCACTCCACACAAACTTCTTTACCATTTTCGGCAAGTTCGTTCAGTTTGTACAAAAGGAAAAGAATGCGCTTCGAAGATGAAATGTTAAAGTACTCCAAGTCAATTTGGAAGGTTGTGATTTCAACTGGATTCAATAAATACGATTCAAACCAATTCAAAACAGGTAACCAAAAATTATCGGGTTCATCAGGAATACATCTTCCCTTAATTTGCATCACACCCGTAGTAGGATTGAAATCAATCTCAGGTGTATGGGGTGTTGCATTGCGAAAAAGAATTTCCATAGTTAATTGTGTAATTAATCTATGTTGAATTTGCTAAATTTTTAGTTACCATCTTCAACTTTTCTACGAAGGCATCCTTTTTATAGATGAAACTCATTTTCTACCAAACGAAATTTTCGATACTCGTCAAAATTGAGGGTTTGGTCAACAAATAGTACCGTTCACTCAACCAAAACACCGTTTTTAGTGCGTCGATGGTATCGTTTTGCCAACGAAAACACCTTTGGTTCTTGAAAGTTTCTTCTAAATTCGTTCCAATGGATTTTTCGCAACGGTTTAAAATAGAAGGTAAATTAGGACAACAGCGTCAACGAAAATTTGGCGAGGTCTATCGCGTCTATGATCTGGAAAGCGAACAATTTGGTGTATTAAAAGCTCTTCGTAAAAATCAGGTGGCAGAGCATGTGGTGAATCGTCTCCGGCAGGAAGCAACTTTTGACTTTGAATGGGATGGCCTCCCAAAAATCATCGCTGTTCACGAAACGGAATCCGAATTACTTGTTGTTCGCAATTACATAGATGCGGAACCGATCAACGAATACTGGAAACGCATAAAAAAACGCGAGCGCCACGCTTTTCTTCTGAAAGTTTTACAGCAACTTTCTCAGATCTTCGATCATTTGGAATTGCACGGTATCGTTCATTGTGACATTAAACCTGGGAATATTTTAATTGATGGCAATCAGCGCGTTCATTTGATTGATTTCGGATTAGCACTTCGAAAAACGGAGACGCAAGACCGAGGCATTCTTTTTCCTTTAGGGTTTGCTGCACCAGAATTATTGCTCAACCGACTGCATTTGGTCGACAAGCGTACGGATTATTACGCATTAGGAATACTTTTGTGGAGTTTGTACGAAGGTCATTTGCCTCTTACCCATCCGAATCCGAGTGTTTTCACGAATTTGCAATTGACCCATCCATTACCAGAAAGCAGTGAATTATCCCGTAAAATGAACGTGATACTCACAAAACTCTGCGCAAAACACACATTTAACAAACCACCAAATCAACTTCCAGAAAAAGAAATGGATGCGGCACTCCAACGAGGTATGGATACCCGTTATGGATCAATGCACGATTTTCTAGCCGACTTTGAAGCAGCGCAACCGAAGGGTTGGTTTAGAAGGTAAGTTCTTTTCGGAATCCGATATTGAAGTTGAACAACAGTGGTCGATAAAGTCCTGATGACGAAAACTGTAACGCTGCCATATCATTACTTGCCTGACCGAAAATCACGTAATTCAAGCCCATATCAAAATACAAGGTTCCGATATCTTCCATGGTGTATTTCACGCCACCAGCGAGTCCGAAAGCAAGACTAAAAATCGTTCCTTTACGATCCGAGCCAGATTGCAATTCGTACAAAGTCTCGTCGAAGTTGAAGTACTGGGTTTTCACTCCATTAAAGATCAATGCCAGATTGGTTCCTCCATACGCTGCCCATCCGAAATCATACCCATTTCCAAGATAATAGCGTGTTCCTCCCTCAAGCACTGTGTAATTCATACTCGAAAGTCCACTCACCTGGATTGTATAAGGTGTTGTTGTCACCTCTCTGGCAATCGCGTTCGTCAATAGCGAATCTTGATTTACTTGTTTAAAGTAATGCGTTACCCGGCCATAAATAGAAACAGCATCATCTCTGGGAATCTCAATTCCGAAATGAAGTCCCCCCCACGGTCTTGGCTGTCCAAAACCTTTCAACATACTTCCTCCAGCATTCACGGCTATTTGCGCGAAGGAAGTTCCTCCGACAAACACCATCAAAATGATCAACAAATTTTTCATAGCTTTTTCCATTTGGGTTGTGCATCAATAATTGTAGCAAAAACCGGGCAATTTTCTTCATGAGCTCCAGATAAATAACTGGTACTCATCAAAAATTCATTCACAATTTCCCCTCCTACAAATTTAAACGTCTTTTTAAATAATTGTGTCCATTCTTCACGTGATTTTGGATGATTGGTATCCAACCATGCTTGAAAGGATCCATATTCCTTTTGTAAATCCAGTACCTGTTGTGCGTTATAAATTACAGCATTTACTTTCAGCTTGTTTCGAATAATCCCTGCATCACTTAATAGTCGCTCTCGATCCACTTCTGTATAATTCGCAATGGCCTGGATGTCATAATTCGAAAAGGCAGCTCGAAAATTGTCCGCTTTGTTCAAAATCGTTTCCCAACTGAGTCCAGCTTGGTTGATTTCCAGGATCAGTCGACCAAACAACTCGTTGTCATCATCTAACGGAAAACCGTACCACAATCGATGGTATTCTTTGTGGACTTCTTTCGCATTTGGTTGCTCACAATAGGCACAATAACTCATTCAATTGTTGTTTCTGAAAGCTTTTGTTCTAATAGAACGAGTAAATCTTCCAATTCGTTTATATGTTTCAATTCTTTTTTATCTAAAATAGTCCTTACAACTGAGTTTTCATAGAACAACACCGCTGGAAATTCCATCTTTGAATCAAATGTACGTTCAAATTGATCTTTGTAATAGACTTTAACGGAAACTTTCGCTTCTTTTAGGAAAGATTGCCATTTCGAGTGCGCCCCGAAGGAATGATGTGTCAATGTACAAAGTTCGCAATCGTATGTTGTCGGGCTTACCATCTTGTGCACCGCGTCCCACATTTTATTCGCACGACCACTATTTGCGTTGTATACAAAAATCAATTCCATCATTTAACTTTAATCCTTAGACGAATTTCAGGTGACTTTATTACTTTTAGGCTAGATTCAAAAGCTATGTCAGTGTATTCCTTCAACGGTTTTATTCCCGTTATCAAAGAAAGCAGTTTCGTCCATCCAAAAGCAAGCGTCACTGGTAATGTGATTATTGGTGAAAACGTTTATATCGGTCCTGGTGCTGCAATTCGCGGTGATTGGGGACAGATCATTATTGAAGACGGTTGCAATGTACAAGAAAATTGTACCATTCACATGTTTCCCGGAACGACAGTACTATTGAAGCAAGGCGCACATGTTGGTCACGGTGCAATTATTCACGGTGGTGTGATTGGACGCAATTGTCTGATTGGAATGAACAGCGTTATTATGGACGATGTCGTATTGGACGACGAATGTATTGTTGGTGCGTTGTCTTTTGTGGCAGCAAAAATGCATTTTGAAAAACGGAGTTTGATTGTCGGTAACCCTGCAAAAAAGATCAAAGAGGTGAGTGATGACATGATTGCCTGGAAAACGAAAGGTACGGCCTTATACCAAGCGCTGCCTTCCGAATGTTATGCAACCTTAAAAGAATGTGCTCCGCTGCGCGAAATTGAACCCGACCGTCCCAATCAAGAACGCATGTTCACTACCTGGGAGTCCATTAAAAATTCATAAAATGACAAAATTACTTTTCGCCTTAGGAATCACATTCACACTTTTCTCGTGTGCTTCTCTTAAAAACTCAGGAGAAAAAATCACTGGCGAATACGACGTATCGTGTGGGATGTGTAATTTCGATATGACAGGAGATGATTGTGATCTTGCCATTGAAATCGATGGTAAATTTTACTACGTGGAGGAAAGTTCTTTAGAAGAACATGGCGACGCACATGCGGAGGACGGACTTTGCACCGTTGTTCGTAAAGCAAAAGTAACTGGTGAAATCAAGCACGGCGTTTTCGTTGCCGAGGAATTGGAATTGTTACCGTATTCGAATTAATCGAAATTGTACTCAAATGCCTTCTCATTCGGGCAGTGATTGATTAGCATTTCAAAGCGATTAACGGCGTCTGGGACCGTCAACAATAAATTGTTCGGATACACTTCAGATGTGAGCGTGTACACCTCCTTTTCAATTCTTTCGATTTTCACAAAAGCCTGCAGCTGATCTGTATCCCACGAAGCCACTTTAAATTCGATGGCATCTTTACTTTCGTGAATTATTTCTTCAATACGATAAACACTTCTTTCGAGCGGTCCAAAGACAACAAACAAAGAATCTTTTACGTACAAATTAACATCCATACCATCGCAACGATCGTAAAGCAAGTACGTTCCGTTCTTTTTGTTCAACTGAATAAAAAAGTTTGGAAATGTAGTTTCCTTTAGATTGGCTGCGGAAACATTTGCATTTGCAATCATTTCAGCCTTCAGTTTTCCTAAAAGCGTTTCTTCTACCTTGAAATTACGCAGCTTTTCGTACCACGGCCAAGTTCTCGTCGTATCGATGAAAAATTGTGGTTTTGTCAGATCCAGTGTTCTCGGATCTGTTCGTTGGGCAACGCTATCCAAAGGGTGTTCGGCATTGTCTGTTGGTACTTCCGACTGCAAGGAATCCTCCTCTGAATTACATGAAAATTGGGCAGAGATTAAAATGAGTACTCCCAGAGCCAAGAAGCTCCCTTTCCAAAAATGACTCTTGGACCTAATCAAGACGTTCAAGATAATAAATCACCGATTCGCCAGAAGCATACGTTTCTTGCAAGGACATTTTGTTGGCATACGAAGTGTTGATTTTCAGATGCACCTCACGACGATAAGAATTGCCATACCAGTAATCATCTGGCATTTCAAATTCAATATCAATGACCTCACGATTGAGTTTCCACTTGCCTTTGTTTTCAAATTCGTAAGGTCCTGTTAGTAACACCGTTCCGTCCTCCTTGAATTCATAAATAAACCCTTTGGTTGCTTCCACAGCTTCTGCTTTGTGCTGTTCGGACAAGTTTTTGGCAATGACTTCGGCATTGTAGATTTTCCACTTACCAATAATGTCCTTTTCAAGAGTTCCACAGCCGAAAAGTAAAAATACAAGGGGCAGCATAAAAAGCCACCCCTTCTTTTCAATTGAAAATCGTTTCATTTTTAATCGTATCTATGATTCAGAAGAATCTTCTGCGTCTTCATCTTTGATTTCTTGCGCATCTTCCACACTGTCATTGCGCATTACAGTATTCTTTCCGATAAATTCTTTGCCTTTCAAAAACTCGGGCAGATCCATACCTGCCATGTTAAACATTTCCTGTAATGGCGGAACAGAACCGTACAATCCTGAGATAAAGTCTGCCGTAGACGACTTGCCAGAAGCGCCTTTACCTGAATCCCAAACAGTGACTTTGTCAATTTTAATGTTTTTAATCGCTTCCGCTTGCAATTTCACAAGGTCTGGCAATTTATCGGCGATCATAATTTTCACAGCATCTTCAGAGTTGTTTCCAGCGGCAGCAACCAATTGACGGAAACCTTCCGCTTGCTTGCTTAACACCTCATAAATACCGCGTGCTTCTGCGTCCATTTTCGCGAAGATGGCATCTGCCTCCCCTTTTGCACGACGACGAAGCATTTCTGCTTCCGCCTCAGCATCGATCTCAGCACGTTGTTTGGCAATTTCTGCTGGGATGATAATATTTGCACGTTGCGTCGCCTGATCTCTCGCAGCACGAATTTCCTCGGCTTCTTTCTCCGCCGTGTACGATTCTTCCAACGCTTTTGCTTCTTTTACTTTTTCCGCTGCTATCGCAATTCTATTTGCCTCTGCTTCCGCTTCACGACGTTTCGCTTCCGATTGCGCGATGGTAATACGTGATTCGTTCTCTCCTTCTACAGCGATTGCATTGGCATCTGCCACACGAATACGTTTTGCTTTTTCCGCTTCTGCCTCTCCAGCTTGCGCCTCTGCGTTGGCATCGGCCATTTTCACACGTTCGTCTTTGGATGCATTTGCCTCCCCAATTTTCGCCATCGCATGCAATGCAGCGACTTGTGTCCGTTCGTCCTGACTTGCGTTTGCTTCACCAATAGAACCATCACGATTTTTCTCTGCTACGCTTCTACGCGCGTCGTTGATTGCTTTTGCAGCAGCTTCCTTACCAAGTGCTTCAATATATCCTGATTCGTCATTGATATCCGTTACGTTCACGTTGATCAACTTCAAACCAATTTTCTTCAATTCCGCTTCTACATTCGACGAAACGTTCATCAAAAATTTGTCACGGTTCGAGTTTAATTCCTCAATATCCATTGTGGCAACCACCAAACGCAACTGACCGAAAATGATGTCTTTGGCTAAATCGTGTACTTGTTGTTTTGTCAATCCAAGAAGACGTTCTGCAGCATTACTCATTACGCCAGGTTCAGTAGTGATCCCTACAGTAAAGCTGGATGGAACATCCACACGGATATTTTGTTTCGAGAGTGCTTTCGCCAATTTCACTTCTATAGAAATCGGTTTGAGGTCGAGGAATTCATAATCCTGAAATATCGGCCAGATGAATGCCGCTCCACCGTGGATACATTTTGCGGATCGGAAACCGTCGGCACCTTGACCAACGCGACCGTAAACGACTAGAATTTGATCGGAAGGACATCTTTTATAGCGTCGGAGAATTCCAACAAAAAGAACAATGAGAAACAAAATACCTGCGGCTAATGCCAACAAGAAAAACGAATTGCCTTGAGAGTCTGCTGCGTTCATGGGTAGGATTAAAATTTACTGGTTACTAATAAAATACTATCGTCGATCACTTTTTCGACGCGTACAATGGTTCCAACAACGAGATCTTTTTCGTCGTTAGTAAATGCTTGAATTTCGTGGATGGATCCTTGAATATTGATTTGTACTTTTCCAAAGCCGCCATTATTTGCCTTGATTGGGAGGTAAACTTCTCCTGTACGACCAACAGCATTCGACATTTTCATTGTTCCTTCCTCCACCATTCCAGCGATAAAATAGAACAAAAGTGACATGAGCAACATCATCACCAAACCGCATGCAAGCGAAATAGCCAAGACTGCTGGCGTTCCATATCCAGAACGAATACATCCTATTCCTGTCCAACCAAAAATCGTCAGAAATCCGATCAAATTTTTGAACGTAAAAAACTGAAAACCTGCGCCTCCGTCGATTGCGCCATCGCCATCCATATCCACGTCGGTGTCAATTTCACCTCCAACAAAAGTCATTATTAAAACAACGATGAGAACCAGCGATCCTAAAGATGCAAATCCCCAATAAATTTTTTCAAATAGCGTTAAATCGTAAAACCAATCCATCTTTTTCTCGTGTCAATATGATTACTTACTAAAGATAGAAATATTCCCGATCTTCTTGAGTGAATTACGCATTTTCAGTGGGATTTTTTTCATTTACCAAAGTATCTTCGTCCACTCCTGCCATGTATGCCTGAGGTTTGTACGAACGCCACAAGAGGTAAAAACCAACGAGAACAAACGGAATACTGAGCAATTGCCCTGTATTTAATAACCATTCGCCTCGAGAATCTACTTGAGCTACTTTCGTAAACTCAATGATAAAGCGCGCTCCAAAAAGTAAAATAAGGAACCAACCAAACACTCTTCCTTGAAATTTCCAAGATTGTTTTTTCCAGTAGAGGAACATTAAAAATCCGAAAATCAGAAAATATGCGATGGACTCGTAGAGTTGCGAAGGGTGTCTAACAGGAATATTCTCCCAAACACAAGGTCCAAATTGAGGACTACAATCATGCATCATGAACTTAAAGCCCCAGGAGACATCCGTTACTTTCCCTACAATTTCGCTATTCACAAGATTTCCCAAACGAATAAAGACTCCTCCAATGGCGATAGGGGCCGCGATACGATCAAGAATCCACAAATAAGGTTTTTTGGAGACTTTACGGCTGTACCAATACAAGGCTAATAAAATGGCGATTGCACCTCCATGACTCGCCAATCCACCTTCCCATACCTTCACAATATTAAATGGATGCGAAAAATAACCGTCTGGTCCCCAATACGGTCCATAAAAGAACACATGTCCCAATCGCGCTCCGATGATGGTCGCTAAAACCATATAAAGCACCAAAGAATCCAAACTTTCATCTGGAATTCCTTCTTTTCGGAACATTTTACGCACGACAAAATAGCCGAGGATCAGTCCTGTTACAAACAATAAACCGTAGAGGTTGGGCGTATCCCACCCGTCAATTAATTGGGGCGTTACATCCCATTGAATAGCTTGAATCACGAATTGATTTCTTTATTGATTTCTACCAAAGATAATGGTTTTTCGCTCTTGGACTGATAGGGCAATTTCGGAGATCGTCCCTTTTTGAATATTTTGTTGCTATTCTCCCGTCCTCTTCGAATTTCTTTTTGTTCCTCTTCCGACATGTGGATGATGTCCTGACATTCTGAAGAACAACAATTCTCCATACTTTCCTTGCAGGCGTCACATTGAATAAACAACAAGTGACACGCTTTATTTTCGCAATTGGTGTGTGTATCGGCTGGCGCTCCACATTGATGGCACACCGAAATGATATCGTCCGAAATACGCTCTCCTCTTCGCTCGTCAAACACAAAATTTTTCCCGACAAACTTGTTTTCGATTCCCGCTTCCCGACATTGATTTGCATAGTTGATAATCCCCCCTTCCAATTGGTGAACGTGCTCAAAACCGCGGTGTTTGAACCATGCAGATGCTTTTTCACAACGAATTCCCCCGGTACAGTACATCACCAAATTCTTGTCTTCGTTTCCTTTCAAATAGGCGTCTTCGATAAACGGAAGTGACTCCCGAAACGTATCGACATCAGGTGTAATCGCCCCTTTAAAATGTCCGACTTCGGATTCGTAGTGATTGCGAAAATCGATTAAAATCGTGTTGGGATCGTCGGTTAGTTGATTAAATTCTTCTGCTGACAAGTGCTTGCCTTTTTTCGTTACGTCAAAACTCTGGTCGTCGAGTCCGTCCGCCAAAATCTTATCGCGCACCTTCACTTTCAACTTCAAGAAAGGAAATTCTGCTTCGTTTTGATCCACTGCGATATTCAAGCGCACTTGATCTAAAAAATCAATCGTGTACAATTCCGTTCGAAATTGTTCGAGGACATTGACAGGTACAGAAATTTGGGCATTGATTCCTTCGGAAGCGACGTAGGTTCGACCTACAACTCCGATATTGGACCACATAATAAAAAGTTGGTCTCTAAATTTTTGAGGATCTTGAATTTGCGCGTATTTATAGAAGGAGATCGTAACGAATTCCGTTCCTTTCTCTTTCAATTGCGCTTCCAGCTCCTCTTTACTTAATGTATTCCACAGTTGCATGCTATGTTGGTTTTAAATAAAGAAAGTGCGAAGGTAGGGAAATTTTAGAAGAGCGAGATTCGTAAGGTTATGACTGGAACCCTATGGTAGTTGAGGTTTTGCTTTTTGATATTTTATTTTCACCTCCTCCCCCTTCGACAAACTCAGCGATCGGTTCTGGTTCGCGTTGTACGAGCGACTTCTTTGAAACGATTAATTCTCGCTGTATGGTGATTGATACTCCTGAAGGAAAACTTCATACGTGCGACTTGGATTGTCCAGAAATTCATTGATATAAACCAGAATTGGATGCATGTCTTGTTGTGGTTGATAGCCCGCTACCTTGGTGATAATTTCTAAATTGGAATTCAGGAATACGTATGTTGGATAACTCATTTGTCCTCCCATCAATTTAGCCGCAAGTTCGTGATAGCCTCTTCGACCGTTGTCAATAAAACTGTACGTCCGATCTTCAATGGTAAAATCCTCTTTTTGTTCGGCATTGAATTTAACCGCGTAGAAATTATCGTTCATAGCTTTGATGATTTCCACATCTTTAAAGGTCGTTGCATCCATTCGCTTGCACCAACCACACCAATCCGTGTACAAATCAACAAAAATGAGTTTTGGTTCCGTCTTGTTTGCTTCCAAAGCTTCTTCCATGGACATCCAATGGATACTTGTTGTATTCACAGATGCCGAGTCAACCACGTTGGTATCTGTCTCTTGAGCACACACACATGTCGTTGCAACAAAAACAAAAAGTAGGAGCGCTATATCTTTTAATTTCATGCAAGAAAGTTACGAAATTTAAATAAAAATCAAGGTCAAGGATGAGTTCTGGTGCTTCAGAAAGTTATGAGAAAGAATAAATTGTATATTCGTTACGTGAAGCACATTACATTACTTTCATTGCTGGTTGGCGCATTCTTACTGTCAGGATGTCCTTCCGAAAGGGGACAATACGTTTCCGACTTGCAGCGTCTACAACAAAACAATATGGATCTACCGGATCCCGTGAAGTATTACTTCAACGGCATTCAATACAAGGTGTCCAATATGCTACTCCCTCATTACAACGATGATTACGTCATTTCTGATCTCTACGAGATTAAAATGAACACAGAACTAAATCTGTATTTTAGTATTGAGAGTTTTAGTCGAAGTGACGCTGAAGGTTTCCGATTCAATTTTGAAGAATCTGGTTTTATCACCTTACTCGATGCCGTTCACGACAATTATGCGGTCAAAAGAAACGAATCTTTGGACGAAGGAAAAGTAAATATCAAGAAAAACGTTCCGAAATCCGTTGGTTTTCCTGGAGTAATGCAAGTGATTAGTGGTTCGACTTATAGAAACGCGACGCCAAATAGTTATTTCTTTGCCACTTTGGAACTGGATGACCAATTTCTGGTCGTTCAACTGATCGGAAAAGAGGAAAATATGGGGTATTTGTATGATGATTTCATCGAAATTCTGAATTCGATTTCTCAATAACTTTTGAACAACACACTCGCGTCCATACGACAGATTCTTGACCATGATTTACCCGGTGAACGTGCGCATGCAGAATTAATGCCTGTCAATCGTCCCTTTTCAAGTGCATTAAAGAACAATTCGGCTGATTACCGTCGCTCCGCAGTAGCAATCGTGCTTTATGAAGAACTGGGAGAAATGATGAGCCTTTTGATTCAACGTCCCGAATACGATGGTGTCCACAGTCGACAAATTGCATTTCCTGGAGGAAAAATGGATGCCACCGATCCAGACCTTGAATACACCGCAAGGCGCGAATGTATGGAAGAAATTGCTCTCCCGATGGATCAGCTCCAACTAC
>JBNKGN010000004.1:0-24836 GCA_050289845.1 Crocinitomicaceae bacterium
AAAACGTCCGATCAATCCAAACAATAATTTGTTCTCAGGTAAAACAAGTTGTTTTCGAGCCTCTTGTTGCGTTGGAAGCTGTTTGAACTGATCGAGGTCCAGCCCCGAAGGGATCAACACCAAAGTATTACGGAAATGGGTTAATTGTTTGACTTGTTCTACCAGCCATGGAAGGGGACAGGCCCAGAGATCAATTTTCCGAAAGCGAAGTGTATGCAGCAGATTGGTTTTTTTGACGCCCAATTGCATCTCCATGAAATAGGAAGTATGCAAAGCCGTTTTTAGTTTCGTTTTTGCGTAGGCAGCAATGCTCAAGTCGCGTGTCGAGCGAAGGATTAAGTGGGTGATTTTATCTTGTTTCAACAGCTGGACCAATGCACGTCCTGCCGAGAAATCATAGTACTTCCGATGTTTTCGAATCAACGTCACGGGCAGTTTCATTCCCAATGCTTCCCGATGAAGGCGGGAATTTTCAATACAAAATACACGTACGAAGTGACCGCGCTCTTGCATCCAAAGAGCGTTTCTGAGATGGTTCATTTCCAATCCACCCCAACTTTCAGAACTACATAAGTACGCCAATCTGCTTGCCATGATTGTAAAATTAAGAGTAACTTTGAGGTGAACAAAAACAGAAGCAAAGTAATGAGCGCAGCAACCAAAAAATCCTTTATCATCTTCGGAATCAGCGTGGTTATTTTGACCGCCTTTTTTTGTTGTGTCCCAGTAGAAATGTTCGACGGTGAAGTTGTTTGGACAATCAACGATCAGGAAATTGTTTCCAAACAAAAAATGAGCTTGAGTTATTTTTTCGGAATTGGATTGGAAGGGGATGATTTGAGTGAAATCAAAAGTTTCCGTCTCACAGTGCAAGGTTGGCTACTCGTGTTCATTTTCATTGTGGGGATTCCTGGCTTGTTATCGTATCGATATTATCTCAAGGCGACCACTCCAAAGGAAGAAAATTAGACTTGTGCAACAACGGTTACAAAGCGGAAAGCAATGATGCATTAATTTTGATATCAAATCAGATCAAAGATGTTCGGAAAATTATTTAAGAAAACAGATTACGCAAAATTGCTTGAAGACGGAGCAGTGATTATTGATGTACGTTCCAAACAAGAATACAGTTCGGGAGCGATTCCAGGTTCAGAGAATATTCCCTTGCCGACGTTAGGGTCACGCATCAAACAAATTAAGTCTTTGGAAATCCCAGTGATTTGTGTTTGTGCGTCAGGAATGCGTTCTGGTGCGGCTAAAGGACAATTAAAGGCTGCTGGAATTGAAGCGTACAATGGCGGTCCCTGGACAAAAATGATTCCTTACGTAAAGTAATCGGCCATGAGTGAATTTTGGGAAATCATCGTAAGTAGCTACGAAAATTATTCGAAATTTCTTTGGAAAACGGTAACAACGCCCTTTCCTGAGCATGGTGTGAATTTGTTCTACTTCCTCGTTTTGATTTCCTTGTTGATTTGGGGATTGGAAGTAGTCGTTCCGTGGCGGAAAAAGCAAGCGGTCATTCGGAAAAGTTTTTGGCTTGATGCCTTCTACATGTTCTTCAATTTCTACATTTTCGATTTGCTCGTGTATGCTGCCTTATCGAATGTAACCACTAAATTTTTGTTGGATGTGTTGAAACCTTTGGGATATAATGGAGGTCATTTAATTGATTTTTCAACATTGCCGTGGATCATCAATATCATCATCTTCTTCCTAATTGCCGATCTAGTACAGTGGGGTGTGCATGTATTATTGCATCGCGTGCCGTTTCTGTGGGAATTTCACAAGGTACATCACTCGGTGAAAGAAATGGGATTTGCAGCGCATCTGCGGTATCATTTCGGAGAGAAGTTGGTGTATCAACCCGCGAAATACATTGCACTTTCCTTGTTGTTCGGTTTTGACTTAAGTGATGCATTCATTGTGTATATGATTACCGTTTTGATTGGACATCTCAATCATGCGAATTTAAATCTCGATTACGGTCCGCTCAAGTACATCCTGAACAACCCTAAAATGCACATCTGGCATCACGCCAAAGAACTTCCGAAAGCACATCCCTACGGGATGAATTATGGGATTTCACTGAGTATTTGGGACTACCTTTTCGGAACCGATTACATTCCATCCGAAGGGCGCGATATCGAATTGGGTTTTGAAGCGGATGAAAAATACCCTGAATCATTTATCGGTCAGTTGATAGCACCGTTTAAAAAGAAAGCATGAAAAAGTATTTACCCATGGCGATCTTAGGATCGTTGACGTTGGGACTCGCTCCTTTCGTTCCGCATCCGCATATTTGGAAACAAATTCAAAATTTGTGGTATGGAAGACCAATGCCTGCAATCGATTGGTTTGACCTGGTTATACATGGAGCACCCTGGGTTTTCCTGATTGTTGTACTTGTTCAGATGGCCCGAGGGAAATAAGCCCCTATCGATCCCAATTTTCTTCTTTGAGAGGTTTCCAGGGACGTGCGGGAAGTGGCTGTGTTTCGTAAGTGATTTTTTCTGTAATAGTACTGACTTCCTTGTTTATCTTACCTGAAGCATCAGTCGCTACGAGCGTTCGTTCTACCAAGAGCCCATTTTCGTAGGAATTGGAGAACGTAAAATGACTTATTTGCACTTCTGGCATTGGACCTTCGTACATCGGAACACCATCAACGATTCCGTTATTAGATGCGCCTTTCGATATATAATCGAGTCGTGCTTCTTGACTGAAGAAGTCCACTGTTTGAACATTTCCAAAACAATCGTAAGTAGCTTTCGTCATGTTGACCGTATCGTAATTGGCATTTATTTTCAAGTTCAAAAGGAGTTGTCCGGTGGCTCGGGTCTTTTTAATAATGGTTTTATGGAGCATGGAATCCTTCTCGTAGTGCGCGATGTATTGCGTTTGGGTACTGTCGTCGGATTCATAATTGTAAAGTGAGTAGCGTTGGTTGGCATACGCAATTTTGGAAACTTCTCCTTGCTCGTTGAAGTAATGCTTTATAGATGTATTGCGTTCTTGTCCATGAGAATTCGCCGATTCCATAATGCCATTTTTCCATTGAAAAATATAGGTGAGCGGAATTACGTTATCACCGTCCAAGGACCTTGAAATTTTTTGACCAAGTTCGTCGTATGCAAAGTGCTCACAAATCAAACCGAAATTGTACTCTTCGCAGGAACTTTTAAGACGATTTTCGGTGTTAAATTCAAACGATTCGTAACGTGTTCGTCTTCCTCCAAGAGGCGATGGTTCTCCATAAAAGGAGGTAATTACAGGAGTGAAACGTCGATACACGAGGTTTCCTGTTTTATCGAAGTCCATTTCCATACGCTCTTTTGTGTACGTGAAATCGCCTTCGTAGTCATCGCTTTGGGTCATTTCCCAATGGACACGAACAGAACGAATTCCCTTGGATGCCAATAATTCTGGCGAAAAATGGAAGTCATCGATTACGGCGAATCCCGCATCTTGAGCCTGTATTGTTCCAATGCAAGAAACGAACAGAAAGAGAATTGCAAAAATGTGGTTCATGACCTCAATAAAGCAAAAAATCAAGAAGTAACCAAAGGGAATCTTAACGCAATAAATGCGTCATCGAAACTTTGTCACCGATTCTTCCGTGCAATTGATCGATATTGACGCGTTCTTGTTCCATGGTGTCGCGATCGCGAATCGTTACGGTATTGTCCTCCAATGTTTGGTGATCAATCATAATACAATACGGTGTTCCGATAGCATCCTGACGACGGTAGCGTTTACCAGCGGCATCTTTTTCGTCGTATGCACAGTTGAAATCGAACTTCAATAAATCGAATACTTCACGTGCTTTTTCTGGAAGTCCATCGCGTTTCAACAAAGGCATTACGGCTACTTTGTACGGCGCAAGTGCTGGTGGAAGCGAAAGTACAGCGCGCTCTTTCCCTTCTCCAAGATCTTCCATTTTGTAGGAATTGCTCAAAATTGCTAAGAACATACGGTCCAATCCAATGGATGTTTCTACGACGTAAGGCACGTAGTTTTCGTTCAATTCTGGATCAAAGTATTGCAATTTCTTGCTGGAATATTGTTCGTGTTGTTTCAAATCGAAATCGGTGCGCGAGTGAATTCCCTCTAACTCTTTGAATCCCATCGGGAAGTTGAATTCGATATCACAGGCAGCATTCGCGTAGTGTGCCAACTTGATATGATCGTGGAAACGGTAATTCTCGTCACCAAGTCCCAATTTTTTGTGCCACGCAATGCGTTGTTCTTTCCAGTATTCGTACCATTTCATTTCTTCACCTGGACGCACGAAAAACTGCATTTCCATTTGTTCGAATTCACGCATGCGGAAGATAAACTGACGGGCAACAATTTCATTTCGGAAGGCTTTACCAATTTGAGCGATACCAAAAGGAATTTTCATACGTCCCGTTTTTTGGACATTCAAGTAATTCACAAAAATCCCCTGTGCCGTCTCTGGACGCAAGTAAATTGTTGCTGCATCTCCCGCCACAGAACCCAATTCGGTTGAGAACATCAAGTTAAATTGACGCACTTCTGTCCAGTTTTTTGTGCCTGAAATAGGACAAACGATGCCCAAATCCATGATGAGATTGTAGACGCCTTCCAGGTCGTTATTTCCCAGGGTTTCACGCATACGATCTTCAATTTCTTGAATTTTCGCTTGATTCCGCAAGACGTTTGGATTGGTCGCCATAAATTGCGCTTCGTCAAAAGCATCTCCAAAACGTTTTTGAGCTTTGGCAGCTTCTTTCTTATTTTTCAAACGGTACTTCTCCATATGTTCTTCAATGAGAACGTCGGCACGGTAACGTTTTTTCGAATCTTTGTTGTCGATTAATGGATCGTTGAAGGCGTCGACGTGACCCGAAGCTTTCCACGTGGTAGGGTGCATGAAAATTGCGGCATCAATTCCTACAATATTTTCGTGCATTTGCACCATCGATTTCCACCAATACGATTTGATGTTATTTTTCAATTCTGAACCTAACTGACCGTAGTCGTACGTTGCAGAAAGTCCATCATATATTTCTGAAGAAGGAAATACGAATCCGTACTCCTTGGCGTGTGAAATTACATCTTTGAGGTTGTCGTCCTTTTGTTCCATGTGGCAAAGTTAAAACAACATTAAATCAAACGATCCAATTCTGCATAAAAAAACGCTCGTAAAATGTATTACGAACGTTTTTGAAGGTATTTATTCAATTATTTCGACGAGCAAACGAAATTCGTTCTCGGAATGTTTGTCTTAGAGAGTGCACCGTACCCGCCCGCTACATCGATAAGATTTGTGTATCCATGTTGCATCAACAAGGAAATGGCAATAACACTTCGGTAGCCACCTGCACAATGAATATGGTAAGTTTTGGACTTGTCGAGATGGTTCAAATCATTGTTCATGTAATCCAGGGCATAATGTTCCGCTCCTTCAACGTGTTCCGCATCCCATTCTCCTGGTTTGCGTACATCAACGATGGCCAATTCTGCCGCTTTTTCAGCTACAGATTCTGCACTCACACTCGTAATGGTATTTAATGTGTTTCCGGCATTTTCATAAGTTGCAACGCCGCCTTTCAAATAACCTATCGCATTGTCGTATCCCACACGAGACAGACGCGTTACAGCTTCTTCTTCGGATCCTTCTGGAACAATTAATACCAGTTTTTGATCCAAATCTTCAATCAACGCACCAACCCACATCGCGAAAGTTCCATTGAGTCCGATAAATAGTGACCCTGGAATGAACCCCTTGATGAAATCGGCTTGCGTGCGCACATCGAGAATCAACGCACCAGAAGCGACTTCCGCATTGAATTCTTCGAGCGACAAAGCCTGTGTCCCTTTTGAAATTACAGAATCGAAAGAATCATAGCCCATTTTGTTCATGACCGCATTTTTCGGGAAATATTGTGGAGGCGGTAAAATACCATCCGTCACTTCCTTAATAAATTCTTCTTTCGTCATGTTTGCTCGAAGCGCATAATTGGTCGCTTTTTGTTCGCCCAAAGTGCCTACCGTTTCTTTACTCATGCTTTTTCCGCAAGAAGAACCTGCTCCATGACCAGGGTACACTGTGATTGTGTCAGGCAAAGTCATAATTCGCGTGCGCAATGAGTCGTACAACATTCCTGCTAGATCTTCTTGTGTCAAATCGGTTTTGATGGCTAAATCTGGTCGCCCCACATCTCCTAAAAACAAGGTGTCGCCTGTGAAAATGGCCGTTTCTTTCCCGTTTTCGTCGATCAGTAAAAAAGTAGAAGATTCTTGCGTATGTCCTGGTGTATGCAACACTTTTAAAGTCACATCACCAATTTTAAATTCTTGATTGTCTTCAGCAACGATGGCGTCAAATCCTGGGTTTGCTTTCGGTCCATAAACAATGGCCGCCCCTGTTTTTTCCGCCAAATCCACGTGACCAGAAACGAAGTCTGCGTGAAAATGCGTTTCAAAAATATATTTGATTGTTGCCCCGTTGTTTTTCGCCATTTCGACGTAGGGTTCCGTTTCTCTTAAAGGATCAATAATGGCTACTTCCCCCTTACTTTCAATATAGTAAGCGGCTTCTGCTAGACATTTGGTATAGAGTTGTTCAACTTTCATAATCATTGTTTGGTGGGACAAATATCGGGATTCTCTTTTGCTTAAAAAGTGACTTTTGTCACTTAAATAGTTCAATTTCAAACGCCTTTCATCGCCATATTGATTTGATCAATGTAATTTAATACGCGTTCTTTTCCAAAGTTGGACGTTGCAGATGTCGTAAATACAGGAGGCAATTCTTCCCAATACTTGAGCATTTCTTTTTTATAAAGTGCTAGATTTTTTTGCAATGCTGTACTAGAAAGCTTGTCAATTTTGGTAAATACCATCGAAAACGGCAATCCTTTTTCCCCGCACCAATTCATAAATTCCAAATCAATTTTTTGGGGTTCCAAACGCGAATCGAGCAGAACGAAAATATTCACAAGTTTCTCGCGGGTGGTCAAATACTCTGAAATAAATTTTTCCCACTTGTAGCGGTTAACTTTGGATGTTTTGGCGTATCCATAGCCTGGCAAATCGACCAAGTACCAATCGTCGTTAATGACAAAATGATTGATGAGCTGCGTTTTCCCTGGTCTTCCTGAGGTTTTTGCTAACTTTTTATGGTCCGTTAACATGTTAATCAACGAAGATTTTCCCACATTCGATCTTCCAATAAACGCGTATTCAAGTTTGCCGTCTGTAGGGCATTTACTCACGTCGGTATTGGAAATTACAAATTCTGCCGTATGGATTTTCATTCCTTTTTTTGACAAAAATACAATTAATATTGGGGGCGAACTTTTAAGAAATTTACCACTTTTAACATTTAGAGTTTGCATTCCGAGCCACATAGCTTAATTTTGTGGTACTTAAAGTCATTTCCACATGAAAAAGCCGTTCTTGACAAAATTGATATTCCTGTTGGTAGTCGCTGCAGGTTTAATGGCATGCAATTCCGCTTCACAACCAGAAGCAAACAAGTCTCAGAAGGATTCCAAGACCAAAAATAGCACGGCCCAGGATGGAGAAATGCTTCCAGACGTGAAAGCAGACCGACTATTGATCGTAGAGTTGGAAGGTATGGTCTGTAAAATGGGCTGTGGTGGATCGATACGTGAAGATTTATATGCATCCAATGCTGTTGCTTCGGTGACTTTTGATTTTGACGAAGAAAATCCTGTTGACGTCGCACGTGTAGCATTTGATCGTGAAAAAATTACAGCGGATGAAATTGTAGCGATTATCAATAAAACGAACGACGGGCAATTTAAAGTGCTTGGATCGCATTCAGAACCGTACGTGAGTGATGTACCTGCAACCAATGAAAAGGAAAGTACTTCAAGCGAGAATAAATCGTCTAAAATTTCTATGAAGTCGACAGCGAATGTTGATGTACCAGACGTGTTCGATGTCTTTTCGTACGTGCTGTAGCACCGTCATTCTTGCCGATGTCTCTTTTTTTTAAATGGCTGGGGTGGCACCTTCCTCAGTGATTCCTGTATTTTTGTAGAATGAAATTGTACTATCGCGAATTAGGAGAAGGAAAACCACTGATGATTCTTCATGGATTGTTTGGTTTTTCAGACAATTGGCAAACCCACGCGAAAAAATTGGCGGAATATTATCGGGTAATTCTTGTGGATCTTAGAAATCACGGGCGTTCGGACTGGAGTGATGATTTTTCCTACGAACTCATGGCAGCGGATGTTTTAGAGCTTTGCAATGACTTGCAGTTGGAAGATTTGATTCTTGTCGGACATTCGATGGGAGGTAAGGTGGCAATGCACGTAGCTGCTAAAAACGAAGCGCTTCTTGAAAAAATGGTACTCGTCGACATGGGGATTAAAGCCTATCCAATGCATCACGAGCACATTTTGAAAGGTATTCACGCCGTGGTCTTGGAAAATGTTGCAGCACGTCGTGAGGCAGAACAACAAATGGACGCCTATATCGATTCGGATGGAGTGAAACAATTTTTGCTAAAAAACCTCTATTGGAAAGAGAAAGGTCAATTGGCATGGCGAATGAACGTACCTGTTTTGGAACGCGAAATGCCAGCAATTTTAGAAGGTTTTGAAGCCGACGAGATTTTTACGCCAACCTTGTTTATTCGCGGCGCCTTGTCGAATTATATTTTGGATGAAGATTTTGAAGCGCTCGAACGCCAATTTCCCGACTCCGAGATCGTAACAATTGAAAACGCAGGACACTGGGTACACGCGGAAGCGCCCGAGGAATTCTTGGAAGCTCTCCTTGGGTTTTGTTTGCGTTAATGTAACAAAAGCGGCTTCGGCGCGTTTTTTGAAGTAACAACACTATGCAAAAACTCCTTTTTTTCGCGGCATTTTTTACCAACATGGTGACCTTTGGACAAGTTTCGTTCGATAAGGTGAAATACGATTTTGGTGATTTAGAAGCATACAGTGCACGTTATGTAGACATTGTTTTAAGTAACGAAGGAACCAAGCAAGAATGGCTCTTGAGCGTCAAAAAACCGATGGAAGTCATGTACATCAATTCTGGACAGTTTATCGAGAAAGACAGTTCGATTATTGTACGTTTGCAAGTCAATCCAAGAACTAAAGGCCGTTTCTCCTACAATGTAGAAATTTTCACGAGCGATCGTGCCGAAGCGACAACCATAAAATTGACGGGAAATCTCAAAGATTTTGATCAAAACGATGTCTCTGCGTTTACGGCTTGTCCCAATTTCAGCGATCGCCCCGGAGGAAAAGATCCCAATGGCTTCGATTTGACCGTCGTAACGGTGGACAAAGAAACCCGTGAGACACTCAGTCAATCAACCGTAAGCATGCTCCAAAATGGAATGCCAATCTGGACGAAAAAAACGGATAAAAAAGGAAAAATCAAGGAAGATGCAACTTTGGGACTAAGTTATTTTTATGCCACGCACGAAGGATACAATTCCACCGAGCTGGGGGCCTATATCAATTTTCAACGCAATTATATTGTCCTCGAATTGGATAGAAATCCAGATGTGATCATTCCTGTTCCCGTGGATACCTCCATTATTGCTGAAGTGCCGCCAGAAATCATTATCGAAATTGAAGATCATATTGAAGAGGACACGGCGACCTTCATTGCCGAAGTGCCACCTTCGTTCGAAGAGTTAAAAGACGACGATTTTACCTCCGAAAATTTCGCGCCGATCAATGTGGTTTTTGTTCTAGATGTGTCTTCGTCGATGCGGGATGCCGATAAAATGGAATTGATGAAGTATTCGTTGTTCCAGTTGACAGAAATGCTTCGTCCACAAGATAAAATGGGGATTGTCACGTATTCCTCGAAAACACATGTGTTGCTTTCACCCACCAGCGGCTCGGAAAAAGGAGAAATTCGCGAGAAAGTGGAGGATCTTAAAGCGAGTGGATTTACGGCAGGAGGAAAGGGAATCAAATTGGGCTTCGCTCAGGCAAAACGTGCACTTATTGAAGACGGTGTGAATCATGTAATCGTCATTACAGATGGAGCGTTCAATCGCGATTCTGATGATTATCAGCGCTACGTGAAAAAGTACGCCAAGAAAGGCATCCATTTGTCTGTTGTTGGAATTAAGAACAAGGAAAAGGACAAAGAAGAAATGATCGAAGCGGCAACGTTGGGAGGTGGACATTACGTACCCATTTTCAAATTAGCGGATGCGCAAAAGAATCTAAAACAAGAGATTCGAATTTTGACTTTTAAACATCAATAAGTCGGAAAGCACAATTAGTATTTTTCAAAGTGCAAGAATTGACCTATTTTTAAGGGAAATAATAAACACACTATTATGTTCCGCTACACTGCTTTTTTTGTCTGCTGTCTTTTTAGTTTTGTTGGACTGTCACAGACTTCTCTGGAGTTTGATGGAATCAATGATTATGTGAATTGTGGCAACGACCCCAGTTTAAACCTAGCAGGCACGACGATAACCCTAGAAGCGTGGGTTTATCCTACTTCATTTACGGCCAATGTTTGGCAAGGAAATATCATCAATAAAAATGGTACTGGTGATAATGGATATATGTTGCGTGCAGGAAATGGGGGGCAGGTTAATTTTAATATCGGTAACAACGGATGGCATGAAATCAACACGCCGATCGGAACGATTTCTTTGAATACGTGGCATCATTTAGCAGCGACCTACGATGGTATAGAAATGCGCATCTACGTTGACGGAAACTTATCTGCAAGCGGGGCACAGACGATTCCGATTGGCTCGGCGTCTAACGACCTGTTACTCGCAGAAGATCCGCAATGGGTGGGGCGTTTTTTTCCAGGCAGAATTGATGAAGTACGCGTTTGGAATGTTGCCCGGTCACAAGCCGAGATTCAAGCAACGATGAGTGATGAAATGTGTACCACAGACCCGAATTTATTGGCATATTATCGATTTAATAATGGAGTCGCAGGAGCAAATAATGCAGGACAGTTAACACTTACCGATGAATCGGGAAATGGGATCGATGGCACCTTGATCAATTTTGCGAATGCGGGAGGGACATCGAATTGGGCGACAGGAATTGGTTTAGGCGCAGGGATGACGAGTAGCACGACGACCGTCGATGCCTGTGAGACCTACACATGGGTGGCAAATGGTCAAACGTACACCACTTCGGGAATCTATTCAGTTTCATTGACAGGAGCAATGGGCTGTGATTCTACTTCATTTCTTGACTTATCCGTGTATTCTCCCAACGATCTTACTTCCAACGTCACAACATGTGATTCTTATTATTGGAGCGTAACGGATTCCACGTATTCTGTAAGTACCACAGATGCGGTGTTTCTTGTGACCAACCAAGGATGTGTTTACACGCACACTTTAAACCTTACCCTAAATCACGGATACGACACAGTTTATTACGTTGATGTTTGTGATCCTTATGTATGGCCGGTGAACGGACAAACGTATTTCATCAATGGTTTTTATACTGAGGCATTCACCACGGCAGGCGGTTGTGATTCATTGATACACTTGAGCGTATACAATCCTGGGGGCGTCGTTGCAACAGTGCAACAGAACGGAGACGGAAGCCTTTCAACGAATAATTTCTATGCCATCCAATGGGTAGACTGTGATAACAACTACGCGCCGATTGTTGGGGAAACTTCTGAAGTATTTTTCCCAACGGTAAACGGTAATTATGCGGTAATTGCCAGCGACGATTTGGCTTGGTGTCCTGACACTTCTGAATGTTTCCTGGTAGACAATGTTGTGCTTAATGAATTGGAAATGTTTCAGGTGATCCCTTTTCCTAACCCAACGAGTGGTACTGTACACGTAGATCATGCTTCGAATATATCCACCGTTTCCGTTATGAATATGGATGGTACATTTGTTGCGGTCAATTGGCAGTTGGAAGGCGATCGAATTACGATTTCCCTACCAGAAGCGTCGGGTGTTTACCTGGTGGAATTTACCGATTCAGACGGACGAAAATCACGTACATCGATCGTGAGGCAATAGGGATGTGAGTTCGGTGAAATCTGTCTGGAACCATTATAATTCCTCTTCATCCGCATCCCGATAGTAGTTTCTTCGATGATGCTTCTCGTACCGCAACGCCACTTGTAAAATCGCGAATATGATCGCAAGAATGGGAAGTTGTACAAACCAATAAGCAATTTCGCCCATAAAACCCTGCGGTGGAAAATAGATGCTGTGAATGAAATACGCGGCGAAGGGAGTTATGAAACAAAAAACGGCTAAAATCGGGTGAATCTTTTCCTTCGTAAGGCAGATGATGAGCAAAACGAAATCGACAATTGCTAATAACGGTACTAGGATGATAATTAGTAGTAATCCCATTATTCAACGGCTGTTTCGAGTAGTTGAAACGATCCTTTATCTGCATCCATCTCTGCACGAACACCAAGAGGCACCGTAAATTTGTTTACCGTATGTCCAATTTGAGCTCCATAAAAGACGGGGATTGCCATAGGTTTAAAATGCTGTTCAAAGACTTCTTCCAACGTGAAAGAACGATGGGGCTCTTCTGCAATGCATTTTCGGAAATTACCGAGGATGATACCGTTTACATTATCGAAAACACGCGAAGCTTTGAGTTGCGTTAGCATTCGATCAATGGAATAGGGTTCTTCACCAACGTCTTCTAAAAAAAGAATTCCTCCTTCGAAATTGGGAAGATCGGATGTTCCAAGTAAACTGCAAATGACCGTCAAATTTCCACCCCAAAGCAAACCTCTTGCCACACCCGAATTGTAGGTGATCAATGGGGAATCTGAGTCCGAGTGATTGTATTGAACCAAATCTCCTTCCATTAGTACTTTCCGAAGCGATTGTTTCGAGAATTCGTTCCAACTTGAATTGCCACTAGGACCGTGATAGGTGACAAGACGGCAATTTTTCGTGATGGTGTTTAATAAAGTCGTCACATCACTAAAACCCATAATCACTTTAGGATTTGCAGTAATTCGCACGAAATTGATGTAGGGAAGTATTCGCGCACAACCCCAGCCTCCGCGAAGAAAAAAGATCGCACGCACTTCTGGATCATCGATAAAGTGCATAAAATCGGCAGCACGCTCTTGATCCGTTCCAGCAAAATAGCCGTATTGGTTTCTGCAATTCGCACCAACTTTCACTTTGAAGCCAAGACTCTCCAATACAACGGTAAATTCCTGAATTTCTTCATCACGACGCAATGCACCAGCTGGCGCACAGATCCCCACGTAGTCACCTTGGCGCAAGCGCTGTGGTGTTTTGCATTTAACGTAATTTGAAAATTTCTGAGTGGTATCTTTCTCCTTAGTTGCACCCGCCATGAGTGCTCCTGCAGCCAAACCAAGTCCAGCAAGTGGGAGTATTTCTCTTCGCGTCCATTTTTTCATGGCGAGAAGTTACAAAAAAGAGCGATTACTTTTTCAGCGAAAAATAGACTTTATCGGGATTCATTTGCGCTTTCAATAAGGCAAAAAATTCCTCTTGTTGACTCGGTTCGATACAATTCGTAGGAAAGGATAATTGCAAATCTTTGATGTAATCAAAATAAATAGATTGTTGATGAACACTGACTTTTTGCAAACCATTAAAGTAGAGTAGAACCACTTCGCGATCCGCAACTATCAGTGCTTTTGAAGACAACGCTAACCGATATTTTCGCGTGAAAAACATCAAAACTAGATTGTCCAAAGCAGCAAATGCCAAAGCTCCTGCAGGTAGCCAAGCGCGATCGGTTAAAAAATAAAGTCCACAAGCCCCGAACATATACACAAAGATTTCAATCATGGAATATGTTAACACGCGGCCTTTGCGCTCACGACTTACATTTTGATTCCACAGAAATTTTTTCGTGCGACCGACAATTCGGAGTGCCATCCAACGGCGATATGTTCTGCGTAAAATGACAATCAAGATCAAAATCCCAAGCCCCATAAATGCTTCGTCGGCATATGGAAGGTAGGCTCCCGTAGTGCGCAACAAGCGTATCGGAAGGTCAAACCCAACATAGATTGCGATAAACGCAGTGATTAGCGTAAAAAATAATACAACTGCGTTGATGAATCTATTCATTCGGAATGGATTTTAATTTGCGTTTCAATGCTTCGATTTTATCATTTGAACGTGCAATTTTCTTTTCCACGTCTTTGCGAAGTGCATCTGCTCCTTTACTGCTTGAGAAGAACCCTAGGTTGTTTTCGAGCAACATGATTTCCTTTTTCTCTTTGTCGATTTCACGGCGAATATCGTTTTTCAAATCACCCAATTGGCGGGAGGCGTTTGGTGCCGAAAGAATCGTATCGATTTTCGCTTGGAACATGATGTTGTCTTTTTCCGCGCCTTCCATTTTCAATGCACCGTAATGCGTGTCCATGGCCGTTTTAAATCGCTTGTAAATGGCGTCTTTGGCTTTCATGGGTACACGACCAAGTGCGTTGAATTCAGCGGAAAAGTTTTTCAGGTCTTCCAATGCTACCTTTTTATCTTCGGCAACTTTGTACGCTTCGATGCTTTCCAACAGGGCTTCTTTTGCTGCTAAGTTGACTTCAAATTCCTGATCTTTTGCATCAAAATGGGCCTGTCGTGCTTCAAAAAAGGCATCACAAGCACCGCGGAACGCTTTCCATAATTTTTGTTCATTACGACGTCCAGCATGTCCCAGATTTTTCCATTCTTTTTGAAGTCGAATGATCTTATTTGCTGTTTCTTTCCAATCAGTAGATGTCTGCAAAGCCTTTGCTTGCTCGATCAATGCTTGTTTTTTATTCGCTACAGCATCAAAGGCCTGATTGGCATCTTTGAAAAAGGCTTTTTTCGCATCGAAGAAACGGTCACACAATTGGCGGAAATCACTCCAGATTTTATCGTTCTCTTTTTTCGGTCCAAATCCTATCGTTTTCCATTGTTTTTGGAATTCAAGAACAGCCGATGTTTTTTCGTCCCATTCCTGTACGGTAGACCACGATTCCATCTGCGCTAAATCAGCTGTAATGGCATCAATAATCTCTTGTTTTTTCTTTAGGTTTTCCAGTTGTTCCGAACGGCGATCGTCGTAAAAACGGTTCACGCGGTCGTAAATGGAACGCACTTCTGTCCAATAGGAATCTTTCAATGCTTCCCAGGTATCATTTGGAACTGGTCCGATATCCTCCCAGTCGTTTTGAAGTGCTTTTAGTTGCGTTTCTACCTCTTTCAAACTCTTCACCTCGATCAACTTTTTCAGTTTTTCGATGATTTCCAGTTTCAATTGGTGATTGCGGTGAAAGTCGTGGTCTTTCAGTTCTTTGTAGATCTTGATATTGTAGAAGAAATCTTCTATCAACTTGGAATACTCTGATTGCACATCGCTTCGTTTCGCGCGTGGAATATCTCCGATGGTTTTCCATTCTTCCTGCACGTCTTTAAAAGAGGAAAATGCCGCACCGATGTTCTCTTCATTTTGCACAACATTGCGCAATTTTGAGATTAATCCAAGTTTTAACTGCAAGTTCTTTTCCTCGGTCGCCTTTTGGGCTTCAAGAAGTTCTTTTCGCGCTGCTTTGTAAGCATCGTAAATTTCATAAAACGCTTCTTTGCCAAAATCATCTTCCGATTCAGGTATTGTTTCTCCTCGTTCGGTGGCCTCTATTTTCGCGACTTGTGCTTTGCGTTCTTCCTCTAAAAGAAAATCGTTAAACTTTGTGCGCAATTCTTTGACCTCTTGGCTCACAGCGAGCACATCTTCGTTTGAAGTTAAGCCCTTCAGTTGTTCTATAAAATCCATGCTTTCCATGCAGTTATCCAATTACCTGTACCATATCGAAATTTGTCAAAGCAACAAATTCGCCAATACGGTCTTCCAATTCTTTCGTTGTTAATGTCATCAAGCGTGCTGTTCCGAATTCTTCCACGCAGAATGAAGCCAATGCCGATCCATTAATGATCGCACGTTTCATGTTGTCAAATGATGTATCGTTTGTGCTGGCAATGTATCCCATAAATCCACCAGCGAAGGTGTCACCTGCACCAGTTGGATCAAATACTACTTCCAATGGCAATGCTGGAGCGAAGAACATATCGCTTCCATGGAACAACAAAGCCCCGTGTTCTCCTTTTTTTATGATGAGATATTTCGGTCCCATTTCGCGGATCACTTTGGCAGCTTTTACCAGAGAATATTCTCCAGACAATTGACGTGCTTCTTCATCGTTGATGATCAATACATCGATCAATTTCATCGTTTCTTTCAAATCGTCCATCGCGATGTCCATCCAGAAATTCATCGTATCCATCGCGATCAATTTTGGTCGAACTTCCAAACGTTCAATCACCTGGCGTTGTACCTGTGGGCTCAAGTTTCCAAGCATTAGGTAGTCGCTTCCCTGATAATTCGCAGGAATTGTTGGATTGAAATGTTCCAGAACGTTCAATTCTGTAATCAAAGTATCGCGCGAGTTCATATCGTTGTGGTAGCGACCCGACCAGAAGAAGGTTTTCTCTCCTTGTTTGATCTGCAATCCATCCAAATTCACATTGCGTTGTTGCAATTCTTGAAGCATTTCTTGTGGGAAATCTTCGCCTACCACCGAAACGATGTTTTGATCGTTGTTATAAAATGAAGCGGCAAGGGCAATATAGGTCCCTGCTCCCCCAATTATTTTATCCGTTTTACCAAATGGTGTTTCGATAGCGTCAAATGCAACCGATCCTACTGTCAATAAACTCATTGCTTTCTTTTAAATACAGCGGCAAAGGTAATAAGAAATTAGTGAAACTGCGGGTGCAAATGGGAGGAAGTCATTTGGGGAAAAAGAAAAACCCGACTTCGGGCAAAAGGGGCTCAAAGTCGGGGGGATCAAATTAAAAAATCAGCGGGAGCTTACTCCAAACCAAGAATTATGGCATCCAGTGCGGCTGAAGTGGTTGCGGTCATTGGAATAGTATAGGTAACGCCTTGCTGTGGTGTAACGTCCAGCAGTCCGTAATACAATTGTCCGCCAACAACAGAAATTACGACAATATTCATCGGTACGTCTGCCAAATGTGTTTCGTTGATGACACTGTTTGAAATCGTTCCGTAACCCGCTTTACCGATTGGCCAAACGGCGTTTTGATTTTTAAATACGGCAAATGCTGTGGAATTCGTGTTGTCTAACCCCGTAAGTCCAGTCAAATTGAACGTTGTATTGAAATAGTTTACGTTGGACAAAAAGCCATCAATATTGCACCATCCCATTGAGTCCAGGGTAATATCGTAGGTGTCATCCACCGAATTAAACGTAAATCCAGATCCTGAGAACAGGGAATCTACAGGATTGCCCCAACCAACATCAACGGAATCTAACAATGCCGCTTCTTCAGCGAAGAACAACAACATGCCTGGATCCTGTGCTTGTGCAGGGATTTTTACAGCAATGGTTTGTCCATTGACAACGCGTAAATCGTTCCAGTTTTGCGTGAAGTTAATTTTGAACTCTCCTCCTGAATTCAACACATTTCCGTTGTACGTCACAGGGAAAATTCGAGAAAACATGATATCCGAATTCGAAAAAACTTCTCGAAATTTCATGGTCACTTCACCTGTGATTTGATTGCCTGATAAATCTTCAAGAGCATTTGCAGGAATTGTGATTACAGAACCTTTTGCTGCGGTAAAGGTGGCACCATTTTCGGCCATGAAACTGAAGGATTGCGTGGGAACAACTTTCGTGTCCAAATACGATTGAAGCGATGAAAAGGTCTCTGTTGTAGGGTTTGTAACAGCTGTTGTTGGTGCCGGATCTTTCTTTTTACAAGATACAAGGGTGGCAGCAATGATTCCCGCCGCGATAATTAAGTGCTTTTTCATGTGTATGCGTTTTTTGTGTGAATACTTTCTACTAGGTAAGAGTTCCATTTTGTTGAAAACGCTGCATACCGACTACTTTTTTGCGAAAAAATCCAAAAATTCCAATAAATCGAGGAGATTCAGGCGGTTTCACGTAACAAATCCCAACAGTTTCGCGTTAATAACTCTAGCGGCTAATGTCGTGGTCTTGACTTTTATCAAATAATTTTGTTTCATGCCCAAAAAGCGAATTTTAAAGATACTTAAGTGGTTTTTCGGAACCCTTCTTTCGCTTTTTCTGTTGATCACTTTTTTGCTGTACATTTTCAAGGATGATATCTGCCAAATGGCGATTTCCGAAGTCAATAAACACCTCAAGGCGAAAGTCACTGTTTCGGATGTAGACATCACCTTTTGGAGCACCTTTCCGAACCTTTCGATTGATTTCAATCATGTGTTCATCATGGACGCAAAAGATGGAGCAACCAAGCGCGATACTTTGTTGTATACCGACATGATTCGCTGCAAAGTCAACCCCTTTGATGTTTGGCGTGAAGAGTACAAAGTGAAGTCGCTCGAAATTCATCCAGGCGTTTTGAATCTTCGTGTAGACTCCGCAGGGAACAATAATTACGATATTTTCAAGGAAGCAGAGAGTTCTCCTGAAAGTTCCTTCGAAATGCAATTAAAGGAAGTGTCGTTCACGAATTTTCGGTTTAATTATATCAACGAAGCGACGTCTCAAGTCTACAAAACACGGATAAAATCGATGCGCCTGGATGGAAATCTTAGTGAAGATGTGTTTACCACTGCGGCTTCTAGTGAGTTGGACATCGTCGCTGCACGAAGTGGCAACATTACCCTTGTTTCGAACAAACCAGCAGTTTTAGGAGTAAACGTAAAAGTGGACACCAAAAACGGAACGGTGGAAATTCCAAAATCGACCATCAAAGTAGCCAATTTGCCCTTTGATTTTGACGGAAAAGTAGATACAACAGGATTCCATTTTGCGCTTTCAGGTAAAAATATTGGAATTGAAGATGCCGCCAATAATTTGGCGATGGAACAAACGAAAGATATCAAAGCGTTTTCGGGCACAGGGACTTTGTTGTTTGACTTGAGCATTGATGGGAAGAATGAGGCCAAATCGCCTGTGGAGATTGTCTGCAATTTCGGTGTTGAGAAAGGGACATTACGCGATCCAAATACTAAATTGTCGATGAGGGATCTTTCACTGAAAGGGGCGTACTCGAATGTGGGAGGGGCACAGAAAGAATTTCTGGAACTTAAAGATATTGGCTTTGTTTCCGAAGGCGGACCGTTTCGTGCCAATTTGAAGATTACGAAATTTGACAAGCCGCTCTTTCAAGGAAATGCTGTTGGATTACTCAACCTCTCAGTCGTACGTTCGTTGTTCAAACTCACGCAATTTCAACAACTTCGCGGTACAGTGGATGTTTCCTCGCAATTTTCCGTACAAACCGAAGTGTTGGAAGACGAATCGAAACGTTACAACATCAATAAATGCGAAGGTCAGGTAATTTTTAACAAAGTGCGGGCACAACTTCAAGACGACAAGCGGGTGTATCGAGACATTGAAGGGCGCGTGTATTTGCGAAATGACAAAGTAGGCATGGATGCCGTAACGCTTCAATTGGGCTCGTCGGATTTCGAAGTGAATGGCGTTTTTACCGATGTCGTCGATTATTTTTCGAAACGTGGAAGTTTGGTCGCGGATGTGGAAATCACGAGTTCGCGGATCGATATGGCGGACATGGGATCGGATGCCAAGGAAGATATTATGTTGCAGGAACGCGCATTTATTTTACCAAATGACGTCGAAGGAAAGGTGTTTTTGGATGTGGTAAAATTGAAATACGACAAGCATTACTTTCAAAATTTGCGTGGAAATATGACCTTGCAAAATCGGGTGATTCATTTTCCGAAGCTAACTGTATCTAATGGCGGTGCGGATGCTTCAGGATCCCTGACGATTTCTGAGAATTTACCTGAAATATTTACCATTAAAAGCCACGTGGTATCCAACAACATTCAGTTCGATAAAATGTTTGCAGAGTGGGACAATTTCCAGCAGGATGTGATCAACAGTAAGAATATAACTGGCGTTGCGAAAGCCAATATTCGTTTTGAAGCACCGTTTGATTTGCGTACCGGAATTATCTCCAAAGCGATTGATGCTAAAATTGGCATTGAAATCGATAATGGACGTTTGAAAAATGTGGGTACCTTCAAAGAAATCACGCAAAGCCTCAATGAAATGGCGAGTGCACGTCTTGCCATTGGAAAGGAGAATATCAAGGCATTCGAGTCAAAATTACTCGACTTAAAATTTGATCATCTTGAAAATACATTACTCATCAGAGATGGTGTGATTGTGATTCCGTCTATGTCGGTAAAATCTTCAGCACTCGAATTGGAAATCTCAGGAAAACACACGTTTGACAATAAGATTGATTACCGCTTTGGCTTCCGATTCCGCGATTTGAAACAAGCCGAAGAAAGTGAGTTTGGAAAAGTACTTGACGATGGTTTGGGCAAACATGTTTTCATGCGAATGTACGGCGATTTGTACAATCCGAGTTTTGAATGGGACGCGGAAACCAGCAAAGCCTTTAAGAAAGAGCAGCAGGAAAAAGCCAAGCAGGATGCACGATCCATCTTTAAATCGGAATTTGGATTATTTAAAAACGACACCACAGTCAAAGTCTATGTGCAAGAACGTCGACCCCACGAGGAACTAGAGCTTATCATCAACCCGTCCGAAGAAAACGATCTATTTATCGAACAGACGAAACCGAAAAAAGACGGCAAAGGCAAAAAATGGCTCAAAGAACTGGAAAAGAAACAGACTGAAGAAAAAGGCGGCGAGGAATTTGAAATTGATTTTTAGCCGTCAGTATTTTCCGGTAAAAAGGACTTATTTCAAAACATGAAGAAACCCGTGTTCTTCGGTAATTGGATCTTCTCCTTCCACCACTTCGTTGCAATAAGGTTCGTATCGCACTAAGTAGTAATAGACCCCAACCGTTGCTTCTTTACCGTTGATTTTTCCGTCCCATGCCCAATCCGTTGGTTTTGGACCACTGCGAAATACTTCTTGTCCCCAACGATTCATGATGACGATCTCGTAAGAGGCCAAATTCTCGAAGACGTCTTCAGTGATATTTGAAGCGTATTTTGGTTTGTACAATTCGTTGTTGCCATCATCGTTTGGAGTGAAGACATTCGGCATGAGAATCGTTCCGTAGTTGGTGTTTTCCGATACGGTGAATGTTTCCATAAGCGTATCAATTAATGAACAATCAAAATCATAGGCAATTAGCGAAACCGTGTAGGTTCCCGGCTGATCGTAGAGTTGTGTTACTTGCATTTGATTGATGAGCGTAGAGCCGTCCAAATCCCAAATCAGTGAATCCGCTCCAGAGCCCGTAAAATTAACATCGAGCAGCACAGCGTTGGAGCAAGGTGGAGGAGGAACAATATCCCAATCGGCAGCAAATACTTCGGGTTCGATAATCGTAACAGATGCATAGGCGGTATCTACAATGGAACATCCAGTTGAATCAATAACAATTAGTTCAATGTCGTATTGTCCCGTTGCGAGGTATTGGTGCACAGGGTTTTGCTGGTTGGAGGAGCCTCCATCCCCAAAATTCCAGTTGTATGTCCCGTTTGGCGTCGCTGTACTAGCAAAGGTGACGTCGTATGGTGGCGTTCCACAGGCGATCACATCATCCACGGTAATTTGTAATTCTGAGGCAGGAACTTCAAAGTCAATCTTAAAAACGGCAATATCCCAGCTAGATCCAGAGTTTGCCCATGCGTTAGCGGTAGCACTAAATCCCCCGCCGGTACACACTCCTTGATAAACAACACCACTTGGGTCAAATCGACTTGTACCGCCGTCGACGTGATCTCCATTTCCACCATAATAGGTACCGTAAAACAAACCTGTTGCACCTGGCTCAAGCACTCCGATGTAAAAACCTCCAGTAGTTTGGATCGCACCAGCGGTGGTTGGGGCACCAGCACCAGCCGAATGTCCAGAAAAATAGATGTAACCACAATTATCCACCATAAAGGCAATCGGCACAAAGTTCACCAATCCAATCACTGTGCTGAAACCAACAGTGGTCAGATCTGAAGACAATTTCGCGATGTATTGTGGACTTCCCGCATCATTATAAGTACCTGCCGTGACAGGGATACTCCCAGAACTCTGACCATAGAATACGACTTCCCCAGTACTATTCAGGTCTAGGAAAAATGCATTGTCATCTGACGCGGTTCCCCACATGCTACCATGGATCAGTTGTGTACCATCACCACTGATGTGTACAATGAATCCGTCCGTGCCACCCTGGTTCGTCGTTTGGTATCCAGCGATGCCAGGAATTGCGCCTGTGCTTGCGCCACAGGCATAAACATCTCCTGCCGCATCCAATCGCAGTCCAAATCCAGCATCGTTAGCAGAACTTCCAATGTAAGTCGACCAGTGTAGCGTGGACATGTCCGGGCTCAAGGAGAAAATGACAGCATCACTCGTACCTGAAAGCGAAGTTTGATAGGCTCCTGAAGACGTCGGGAAATCGGCAGATTCCGTGCTGCTCACAACAAAACAATCGTCTGTGGCATTCACAATAATTTCCCCGCGAAATCCGTCGCCATAATTGAAGGTCACTGAATTTGCTCCGTCACTGAAAGACCCACCCATATAAGTGGACCCCATGAGCGTTGATCCATCGGCACTTAAATGTGTAACGACCATATCCTGCGCACCACCAAGCGAATTGTCGTAGGTTCCTGATGAAGTCGGGTAATCAGTAGAACCCGTAGAGCCAAGAACGTAGAGTTCTCCATTCGCATTGGTCACCATACTGTGCGGGTATTCTGAGTTGCTCCCTCCCAAATACGTCGCATAAATTAAAGAAGAGCCGTCTGGGTTTAGTTTGCTTACGGCAATGTCAACGCCACCACCTCCAAAATTCACCTGATACGCGCCTACTGTTGTTGGGTATCCCACACCAAAACTTCGTGCACCTGTGAAAATATTTCCGTTGTTATCGAAACATGCGGAGTGTCCAAAATTCATTGCGGTGGAACCAGAATAGGTTGCGGCAACCAAAACAGGATCGATGATCAACGCGTGTTTTTTTGCGTAATTCCCCAATTCAAAAGTAACAATGCCGTTTTCGAGGCGGTACTGACAATCTACTTGAATCGTTTTTCCGTCAATTACCTGATAGGCATAAGGAGCTTGTTCGATCAGGTTTCCTACCGATGTTTGAAGGATCAAATTTCCCTTTTCAATACTGAGACCGTCGAGTCCCTGATAATTAAATTGAATCAAAGAAGGATCTGCTTTCGGACGAACTACAAAATCGTATTTAAAATGCTCTTCGGAACTGTATAATTTCAGATCAACGCCATTGTACAAATCAACATAAGTCACTACTTCGTATCGGTGGACGTGCGAAGCCCATTTGGAAGCATCGTTTCCGATAAAATAATTGTAAATCCCGGGTTGTTCATTCTCTGAGTGGTGCGCAACCTGTTCATTCGCTTGAATAAATTGTGTTGTGTAGGCATGCATTCCGATGGTTAATTCGCTTGCTTCACTGAGGTCGAGTTCTTCGGCATCGTGGTGGTGCTCGTGAATGTGTGCTATGTCGTCGGCATTTTGGAAGGCGAAAGTCATACGGGTTCCTTCCAGAAAAACGGCTCCATTTTGAAGGTTTGCCTTAAAATCAACTTGAGAGGGAAATTGTCCCTTATTTTCAATGTAGTGGACTCCATTTTGAGCAAAACCGTATGGTGTGCAAGCAAAAGCAATGAAAGTCGAAAGTAGGAGTTGGATTGATTTCATATTATAGAGACGCGGAATTTCTGTAAAAAGTTGACTGGACATAAAAAGTTATTGCGATTCACAAACTTCGCTTTTTCGTACCTTTGCACTCAGATGGTGAAAATACGTGATATCGAGTTGGGAAATTTCCCGCTATTGCTTGCCCCGATGGAGGATGTGAGTGATCCGCCTTTCCGCGCGCTTTGCAAAGAAAATGGGGCTGATTTGATGTACACCGAATTCATCTCTTCCGAAGGGTTGATTCGTGATGCGGCGAAAAGTGTGATGAAATTGGATATTTACGAATACGAACGTCCCATTGGGATTCAAATTTTTGGTTCGGAGATTGACTCAATGCTAAAAACGACAGAGATTGTCGAACAAACCAATCCAGATATTCTTGATATCAACTACGGTTGCCCCGTGAAGAAAGTAGCATGTAAAGGTGCTGGAGCTGGAATTTTGCAAGACATTCCCAAAATGGTACGGATGACTGCCGAGATTGTGAAGGCCACTAAATTACCCGTTACCGTGAAAACGCGTCTAGGTTGGGATGATAACACGAAGTACATCGTTGAGGTGGCAGAACGTCTGCAAGATGTTGGTATTGAAGCGATTTCTATTCACGGACGCACCCGCAAGCAGATGTACAAAGGAGAGGCCGATTGGACCTTGATTTCGGAAGTGAAAAACAATGCTCGGATGCGCATTCCTGTATTTGGCAATGGTGATATTGATACGCCAGAGAAAGCCGTTGCTTATAAAGAAAAGTACGGTGTTGATGGCGTAATGATCGGACGTGCATCCATTGGAAATCCCTGGATATTTAACGAAATAAAGCACTTCATTGCTACGGGAGAACACCGTTCAAAACCTTCCGTTGCCGATAAGGCAGAAGCCGCTTTACGCCACCTCGAGATGAGTGTGAAATGGAAAGGTGAAGCCCTTGGCGTAGCAGAAATGAAACGTCACTACACCAACTATTTCAAAGGGATTTCACACTTCAAAGAAACTCGAATGAAGTTGGTGACATCGTTTGATTTGAATGAAATTCGAAAAGCATTATACTCCCTATACCCTGGAAGTTGGACCACAACCATAGCCGATTTGGGAGATATCAATAAAGGCGAAAGTGTTCAAGATACCTATTTTGCGTTAAGAACAGCCGTAGC
>JBNKGN010000005.1:0-24507 GCA_050289845.1 Crocinitomicaceae bacterium
TTTGACTTTTTTGTGCAGGAACTAATACTGTTCCATCTAAATCACTTCGTAATATTCCGCCGTTTCGTTCCATGTTCGCTCTGATAATTGCTTCTTTTTGTGCAGGACTAAAGTCCCTTCCCGGTTCGATTTTGAAACGACCTTCATCAACGCTAGAGTAATCTGCTGGACCGCTCCATTCAGGAACGTCCCTAGGAATAAAGGACTCGGTAGCTTCATTGTATTTCAAAGCAGGACCTTCATGACTTGAGTTTTTAACAAGTATGGGTTCTCCGTCAGGACCTTTTCTCCAGTGGTGACCTTCTGGCGCATCAGGATACCCTCTACTTCTCGCTTGATCTGCCCCAGTTTCGTTCGTGTTTGCATTTGTCTCCGGTCCATCGGTTACAGGTGTAGCATCTGCATCCGCGTCATTCACTGGAGCATTTTCCGGCCCATCATTAACAGGAGTTGACTCAGGTCCCTCCACGACAGGATTCGATTCTGGTCCATCCACAACAGGGTTGGACTCCGGTGTATCAACCACAGGGTTTGATTCTGGTGTATCTACCACGGGATTCGATTCTGGAGTATCAACTACTGGAGTGGCTTCCGGAGTATCTACCACAGGTGTGGCTTCTGGTGTATCGATGACAGGTGTGGCCTCTGGTGTGTCAATTACTGGTCTTCCATCAGGACCATCAATTACAGGTGTACCACCATCAGCGTCAACACGAACGTTGGCTCTGGTTCCGGCAACATGTCCAATTCCGAAGGTTAGACCCGTCGTGAAAAGTGTAAAGGCAAGCTGTCCCCATGAGAAATTATCAAAGGAGAAGCCGCCTTGAATATATTGTGTCACCACATCAAATCCACCTCCAGAAATCATGGCAGCTCCGAACTGGGTTGCTAATTGTACTCCTTTGGACGCGCCTTGGAAGAGTAGTCCAGTTCCAGCGCCAGCAGCAGCTCCCAAGAAGCCTCCAAGAGCTCCCGTTACGAAGCCTACGAATACAGCTTCGCCAACGCCCTGCATCACGTCTTGATTGGTCCACAGATTCGTGGCCATTGCAATAAGACCCGAAACGACAGCTCCCACTACGGCTCCAATAATTGCTCCCGCTAGAAGAGGTCCGCCGAGTGCGGCAACAATTACAGGACCAGCTGCACCGGCAGTGACTACGGTAATTGCGATGATTATAATGACGACAAGAATTATAATCAGTACTGCCAGTAATCGTTTCCATGCAGGTGCTTCTTTCGACGCGGCTTCGTCGGCACTTGCGGTAATCTCACATTCTAATCCTTCCTGATTTTGGCGGAGATTGCTTTCGAGATCTGCTTCGGCATCAGCCAATCTTGTTGTTGCCTGCTCGATTGTAGTATCACAGCTTTGCTGGAATCCATCTAAAGATTGAACTAAGGCTGCAACACTTGAATCAACGCTTTGCTGTACCTGAGTGGTAAACGCCGTTCTTTGTGCGGCGAAGTTGTCGACTCCAGAAATACCGTTCATTCCCGTATTGAAGTCGCCCATGAGTTGAGAAGTGGCGTCTTCGTTGCTTTGCGTGATCCCCTGAAGTGAAGCGATTGCTTGCTGAAGGTTGTTGGTTAATTGAGATTCAGTGGTTGAGATACCTGTGTCTGCACTGCTAAATAATCCATCTACGGCCGCATTAATATTCTGCTCTACCTGCGAAAGCGTGTTTTCCAATTCTTGCGGATCAGGGGCCTGATTTGAAGCGAATTGCGCTTTCAATGTCATCAAGGAATTTTGAACTGAGGAAACAGCACTTTGAATACCTTGTTGTGTGGCGGCCGCGGCAGCATGAGCAATGCTTTCCTGCATCACTTGTTGCATGTACCCCGTGTCATTAATGGCTTGTCGCTGCATGTATTCTTGCTCATCAAGCTGGTCAAGCGTTGACGTGAGCGATGCGTCGATGCCTGCAATAAGGCTGGTTTCGGTTGATCTTGCCTGAGCAATTGCGGCATCCCGTGTAGATTCGAGAGCACTGATTAATTGAGGAAGACTTTCGTCGAGTGTTGTGCGCGACTGGTTCGCGGACGCAATGATAGAACAGCGATCGACTTTACGACCATTTTTGGTGATTTCAATGGCTTGTTCCCGTGCGGAGTCAACCATATTGTCGTAATAGGTTTGTCCTACAGAAGTTGCGGCTTCCGCCTGTGCATTTGCCCGACGCTGAGAAAGATTTCCATCCCAAAAGCCATTTTCTGTACAATTTCGGAAGCCTCGATAGGTAGCAGCCATTGTCGCTGCTGTAGCCTTGCATTCGTTTCCGATCATTGGTCCGATGGCTATCATGTTCGCTCTACCTTCTACGTACATTTGATTGATCATGTCCAAAGTGGTGGTTTCCAAATCACCAATGTTGGTCATTGTATCGGTATACGTAGTATTTAAAGTTTCAATGGCAGTTGCCGTTTGCGTCTCGACGTCTGTGATGTAGTTTGTCGTTTGTGTGTGGACAGCTTGTCGGGTGGCTTCTGCGGTAGATCTCGCTTCACCACGTGCTCGTTCTATGCGGGAAGAGATTATGCTTTTTTGCGCTTCCATAGAAGTTGCAATTCGCGCCTTCGCTGCTTCTGCCGTGGCTCCAATTCGGTGTGGAATGTCTTCGAGTCCGTATGACGTTGCTTCTGTAAGTCGGTCTCCGATGGAGGAGAAGAAGTTGTTGGCCCGATTGGTTGCTTGCTGACGTTGTACATTTTGTTCCGGATTCTCCGATGAATTGGGTACAAAACTTACTTGACTTTTAACCGCTTCATTTTTAGACGCGGTGCTATTTAAAGAACTACTAGAGGCTTGAAATGCTGCTACGGATGTAGAGCGCTCTCCTTCGGCTGAAGAAACAACTCCTTCCATCGAACTACCACCTTTTGCAGGTGCTTTTCCTCCATCACCACCGCTTGAATCAGCATTAACTTCGGAATTTTCCGTGTTCTCAGTGTTTTCTGGATTCGCGTTTTCCTGATTTGGACTTTCTTCTGTTGTTGCCGCAGGATCACCTTCTGCCGCTGCACCCTCAGCAGGTTCTACGGAAGCTCCGGCCGCTTCAGCTTGCTCCGTCGGACAATCGTCTATTTCTTCCCAAGTATCTTCCGGTATTACTTTTTCTCCTTGGGCATCGACTTCAGCTGCTTCAGGATTTTCAGGTTCTTCATCGGGTTCTTCATCTGGCTCTTCCGTTGGTTCACGATAACATTCAGGTTCACAATTGCCCTGATTGTTGCCATTGGCTTCAACAGTGACATCGCCTCCCGATCCACCGCCTGAGTCCGCTGAATTTTCGTTGGTATTCGCATCATTTTCAGCTCCAGCATCGGCTTCCTCGGAAAGGTCTTCTGCGTTTTCACTTTCAGGATTTCCCTCCTGAGCTTCTTCATTTGTTTCTTCTGTATTTTCGGCTGCAGCCGCAGATCCTACCGAGTTGTCGTTTACAATGCGTTCTTCACGGAGTCGTTCCGCATTGACGTCCAATTGCATTTGAATCGTAGCTTCTTCTCCTTCGGTAGTTTCGTTTTGTTTTTGGATACCTTTCGGACTCGCGCCCTGTTGTACGGTATGCGTTAACTCATGGGCGAGCAAATGTTGTCCAGAGTTGGTAGACGGATTGTATTTTCCTTCGTTGAAATAGACATCTGAGCCATTCGCAAATGCTTGAGATCCCAGACTTTTGTTCATTTGAACGGCATTGCTATCCGTGTGAACACGCACATTGCTGAAATCCGCTCCGAAACCAGATTCCATAGAAGATCGCGTGGAATCGTCTAACGCAGAACCTTTTCCTTTGGAAGATTTGAGTGAGGATTCAACATCAGAACCGTTGGATGTGCTTTCGGCTTTTGTTTGTATTTCAGCATCGCCTTCTGATTCACCTTCCATTTTTTGCACCTTGGATTCTTCAGCTTCACAGGCGGCACATTTTTGCTGGACGTTTAATTTATCGGAGTCACTTTTCGCTGCCATTTCTTGACGTTGTACCTCGGTTTCCTCGCCACACGAAGCGCACTTGGTTTGAACGGCTTCCTTCTCAGAATTTTCCATTTTCTGTACAGGCATTTCCGAACGATCTGTGCTGGCATCTAATTTGGTTTGCACATCAGCATCGCCTTCCGATTCCGCTTCCATTTTTTGCACATTGGATTCTTCGGCTTCGCAAGCGGCACATTTTTGTTGGACGTTTAATTTATCGGTTGTACTTTCCGAATCGATTTCTTGCCGTTGTACTTCCGTTTTTTCGCCACACGAAGTGCATTTGGTTTGAACGGCTTCTTTCTCAGAATCGTCCATTTTCTGGATCTCATTCTCCTCAGCAGGTAGCACAGGTTTTAATTGAACGAGCGGTGTAATGCTTTCGCTAATTGGTTTCTCCTGGACTTGCGTTTGGTCGGATTCTTTGCGTTGAACTTCTAGCTGTTCTTCTTCGGAAACGCCCTCGCTTTCTTTCGGTCCGGCTCCGTCCTTTTTCTGAATCGGTGGGGCAGTAGTGATTACGGATTGCGTATTGGTTTTATTGACGACTTGATCGGCAACGCGATCCGCTTCTATTTCGTACTTGTCGTTCGGTTTTCCAATATTGAGTTTGGCCTGAACCATCGCCGTAGGTCTGATAAAAGGCGCTGTTCCAAATGTTCCCGATTTTAATTGGATTTTCGATTGCACATCCTGTGGTGCAACTTGTTCGGTCTGATTGTCCTTTGAATTTTCGGATTGGGCACGTTGCATCACCGTTTGTTGGACAAACGACTGATTGGCATTCGAATGGTGGTTCGAAGCGTGTGACCTATGTGGTTTTATCAGTGACAAATAGTGGTGCGTTGAATCGCAACAGAAAGGTATTTAGAATCTTTGAAATAAACTAGCGTACATAAAATTATGCGTATTTGTACGCAAAGAATTTTAAAGTGAATCCCTTTTGTTTAAGAGAGAAAATTACGTTTGTACAATCGACGATTTGAGTGATTTACTTGCTGTATAGCACTCGGTGGTTTGTTCGCTTCATCTCCAGCAGTGACAATGTTTTGTGCCATTCCCATCGCTTGTTTTTTCGAAGGGGCATCAGGTTCGGTGTCTTTGATGTCGTCTTCGATGGACTGGTTTTTGTCTTTCGAAGCAAGATTATTAATTTCTTTTCGTGCTCTAGATCCTTTTTTGGGGCTCTTAAGTGTGTATCTGGCGTTTTATCCCCATACAACTTCTTGGTATCAGGCAAATCCACATCGGGTTTGTTGCCGCTACCTAACTTGATAAAAAATGACTTTGGTTAAGTCGAAGAATTTCTAAAAAAAACTAGAAATTAATTACAAAGAGGAATGAATTATTCTTGGTTCTTAAATTCTTTCCATAATTCAAAGAAAAAATCAAATGATTTTTTTTCGCCTTTTTCCTTGTTCAGTGTTTCTACCCAATCGTGCGTATAAGATTTAAAGAATTTCGGGAACCATTCGTCTTTAAACATTCGGAATTCATCAATCTGGTTTTCAAATTGAAAAATTGCATAGGAAACGCCTCTGAGGAATGCGTCTAATTCATAAATGTCTTCATTACGCAAGAATTGTTTTGGGCGTTTCTCAATGGCGCAGATTAATGAATTATAATCTATCATAATTAGAATGGTTGATGAGTTATTTTTGCATGCGGAGGATTGGTAAATAATTTTCCTCCCAAATCGTTTATCTAGTCTGAATATTTATTCCATTTTGATTGAATTTCATCCGAAAGCTTTTTCACAACATCTATATTTGACTCAATTTCTGACGTCTTCACATCATAATCCCCATCCTTAATCTTGATTACAGAATCAAATTTAAAAGGTTACTAGATTCGCCAATTTTCCCTTTAGGATAATCAATTAAAGATATTTTGTAGTCTTCGACCGATTTACAGTTTTTAATTTCGCAGTTTTTGAATTGTACATTATTAAGAGTTACCCCAGTTAAATCAAGATTATGAAGATCGCAGTTTTCGAAAACAAGATCTCTCAATGAAGACCAACTCAAGTCACAATCAATAAATTTTGTGTCCTTAAAAACGTTATTGCTTAATTGTATTTTACCTAAATTACAATTGATAAATTGGGCATTTTTGGTTTTATTGTCTCTGAATTGAGTGTCAACAAGAGAGCATTTGGAGAATGTAATATCGAAGAATGAATTTTCAAAAAATAAAGAGTCCTCTAATGTACATTCTTCAAATTGTACGTTCTTCAAGACACATTTGACGACAGCAACCAAATCAATTTCACTTTTTAAGATAACCTCATTATTCAAATTCTGGTCAATAATTTTTAATCTGTGATCGTTTAAATTAATTGGAAGACCAAATTCATCCAAGCCTTTAAGAGTTCTTTGATACTTTTCTATTTCTTCTGAAAGTTTCATCTATTACGTGTTTTTCAAATTTAATCAATAAAGACGACTCCTTCTGGGCTACCCAATTTGTCAATAATTGATTGCATAAAATGCTTTCGATCTGTGAGAGGTATTTCTTTAATGTTTACAACGTGTAGCACATCTTTGGCATTTGCCTTTTGTTCAAAAATATTTTTAGCGATATCATCAATTTGTAAACTTATTGGTCTTAATTCAGGGGAAACAGGTGCTTTTATATCGCACCCTTTATAAGGTGGTGGTCCATCAATTTTAAAATCTAGATTTGGATCCGTTGAGCTAGGCCTTCTCGGATTTAACACAAGGCCTTCTTGTTCTGCTTATTAATATGGACGCTGCTTCAATTTCTCCTTTTTGAATATCCTTTGGTCTTGTTTTACCTTCTTCTTTGGATAAGGATTCGAAACGTTCATCTTTTTTAGGGTCAAAATCTCGATCTCTTGTAATTTGCCCTCCCTCCGTATAATCCTTATAAATATCCGGATTGAAATAAATATCGTAGTGTCCTTCGCCTTTTGGGTTTTTGTCCGCTTTGTATGGTTTTCCTGGTATTTTCATACCGGGAACAGTGTTGATTTGTAAGCGGACTTTATCGATATCGGCTGGAGGAGTCTGCGTTCGAGTATTGATGCTAGGCAAACCTTATATGGAACGTAAGTTACGAATAAGTACTCGCGTAAAACGGGAGAAACTAAATTCCAAGTTCGTTGTACAGATCGAGTCCGCCGAAGAGTAATTCAAAATAAGTTGGTTGATACGAAGATTCGGGGTCCAGGTTTGAATGTTTAAACCATGTGGCTTTTTCATTGAGCTGCTTCCCACCAACTATTTCGAATGTTTTTTCGTTCAAAATTATCTTCTCCAAGTTTTGAAGTTTGCTTCTAATTGGTTCGGGTAAAAGGTTCTCTAGAACATTTCGGATCGACTTCTTATCCGATAATTGTATTTGACTCCAAGAAAAATTAATCAGTGGCAACATGTCACTTACGTAGATGGCTAGTCGATAAATACTAACCGTACCATCCGATTCATCGTATTGATGTTCTTCAATTAATGAATTGTTAAAAGTATCGTGCGATACACCACTAGAATCATAGTCAATCGCAAAAGTGATGCAATGCTCGTAATTTCTGCTATCACTGAATACGTTAAAATTGGTGTCAAGTGCCTTGATCATTGTGAATAGTTTTTCTTGATAGTCCCTATTTACTTTGACCCAGTACTTTTCTTCGTTAAAAAAGTCTGTTATTGTTTTGTTGAATCGTTTCATAATTGTTGCGTTTATCTCGGATAAGTCCACACACTAGTTCCTGCGGTTGGATATGCGGTTTCGATTATATTCCCGTTGGCCTTATTTATCCACAGTTCCATTTTGGAAATTCCATATTTTGAAGGCTTAAATGTCGCATTAATTTTAATTCGTACTCCTTGTTCTAATTCACTCCCAATATCAGAAGCTTCTAAAATCAATTCTCGTATTTTACTATTCGACATTCCTTTTGGGAACATACTTTTACCGGGCTTTCCTTCTACGTGCCCCTCAACAATGTGTTGCCAGCCGAATTTACTGTCTCCTTGTTGAAGGATATTTCCATTTTTACTTTTACCTAAAATACGATATTTCCCTTCTCCTGATTCGGTGTATTTGCCATCTACAAGAAATTTACTACCAATCATGTAGACTTTATACACATCAGCGGCACCTTCAAATTCAAAGTCCTTGACTTCGGGAAGTGCCTTTAAAAATGCGAGTTCTGCTTTTAATCCAGCTATTGGAAGTCCAATTAAATCTGCGCCTTCAGTGATGATTTTTGCAGTCGCTAATGCAGCCAACTTTTCGGCATATTCGTCGGTGTCTTTTTTGTCTTTCCAATTCGGATCTGCGTCCAACTCACTCTTAGCTTGGCCTTCGAGTTCTTTTTTCTTGGTTGCATCAATCTCCTTTTCGAATTTTTTGGCGCTTTCAGGAGAGTCTATTTTTTTAATATCCGAGATGTCTTTCGTATCCCCATCCAACTTCTTCTTATCCGGTAAATCCACATCAGGCTTGTTGCCGTTGCCCAATTTTTTGAGATCGTCGAGGTGTTTGGAAGCGTCGTCTGGAACGGGGATTTTTTTGAGTTTGTTCATCCAGCCTGGGAGCATTTTCATTAATTTCCCAAAACGCGCAGAATTTTTTACCAAGGTTCCAATTCCAGCGGTAAGAATTGCAATCACAACTTCGAAAAGAATCATTCCGATGATTTCCCCAAAGTATTTTCCGCGCTCGTAGGGATTGGGATTGTTCCAGGCAGCATTCATTTCTTCCCACGTGCTGACGCCAAACTCTTTTATTGCTTCCCAAATACCTTCAAAACCGAGATCCCACAGTGTTTTGAACATATCTGCCAATTGGGAGAAGATTTGACCTGTGAAAATGTCCACAATCAAGTTGTAAATGTCTTCTACAGCTCCAACCAAAGCATCCACGAATCCTTCGCCAACACCATCGATAAACCCTTGTACTACACGTCCGCCCTCAATGACCATATTGACGAAATCGGGACGTTTTTCAACTTCGCCGCGCTTTCGCATGTCGTCGATGTACCATTTTGGCGGTAAAAGTATTTCCCCACCGGCATACAGTTCCACACTTTGATAATTCGCACGGGTTTCTTTCATCCATGGATCAGCGATTCCTTTACCAAAGCCTTCCCAAGAATTGACGTAGCTATTGTATTTCTGTTGATCGCGATAGATTCCTGCACCCGGACGGTTTTTGTTGAAGAGGTATATGGCAAGTGCCACCGTGCGTTTGTCGTTTCCAGTAGCGAAGGGGTACGTGGCGTAATATTCTTCGATTACTTCTTCTAGTGTGTCTCCTGATTTTACGGAATAACTAGCGAAAGCACTTTTTTTCTCGATAGTTCGTTCTTTCACCAAAAAGCGCCGCTCGATCCAGCCTTCTTCGCCTGATTGCGAACGGACGAAAACCCATCCTTCGAAATTTTCATTTCCCTCTGCCAGAACGGTGACAGGCGCATTCTTTCCAATGATAAAATCTGCCTTGTTTTTTCCAGAGCGTTTTTCCTGATAGCCAGGATCGTCAGGGGAGGGGGTTGTGTGCAAAATGATTCCGTTTTCGGCACCGACGAACCCTGCGTAATTTGCCGCAGCCCCGAGGTATTTGGCGTTCTGTTTCTCGCGCTTTTGAGCTTCCAATTTTTCGTAAATCAGCGGGTCGAACACATAGCCCATATAGTAAAATCCAGTGCCTTTCTTATTGTGAGCAACATCTTTGAATTCAGCGAGATCTTGAAAGTCTGCAGAACCGTCGTCTTGCTTGTTTTTATCGTCCCAGCCTGGCGTTTTCTTGAACCACCAGTTGAGGTCTGTATTTTCTCCTTCGCTTGCTTGTGGTCGGTGTTTGAATTTTTCAAAGCGGGGATCGTAGCCATCATCTCCAGGAACTTTCGACGCCATGTTGCGAAGGTAGGCGTATCCTCTATCGGCAGTTGATCGCCAGCGTTTGCCTCCGACTTCCCAAATAAACACGGCTTCATTTCCGAAGCGATCCACGTGCCATTCGTGTTTCCAATAAGGTCCAGTGGGTTCTGATGTACTGATGTCTTCCTTCGATTTATCGGAATCTTCGGTAGTCTGTGTCTTTTCGGGGACAATACTGTCAGCGTTAGGTGCAACCTGAGTAGTAGCAAGTGCCTTTTCATCTGTTGCTTGATCTTCCAAAGTGGATGTCGCTCCTTCCGCTTCTTGTTGAGAAGAACCTTTTGATTCGGCTTCGGGAGGGTGGTAGGAAACGTGCATCATGGTTGGTTTGGAACCATCGGAATGAATCAATGTAACATCAAATTCATCTCCTGGATGAGGCTTTTTGGTGACGTGGAGCAATTTAAAAACGGACATTTGTTCGTTTCCGTAGATCAATTTGCTCTGATCAGGTGTTTTCGAAAAGTTTTGAGCTTCTTGTGGCGAAAAGTATTGAATGCTGACGTGATTTCCCGAAATAATCATTGTACGCGTCTTACCAGCGTATATGAACGTAAAACTATTTGGGTCGTTGCCAGTGGTTCCTGCTGTGGCTACCTGTGTATTTTCGCTTCCAACGGATGTCGGTGCTTCGTTTGCGGCTTCTTTTTGTTGTAATTCAATCTCTCCTCCTCCTGCTTTCGATTGCTCATTTTGCTGCTTTGCCTGTACCATCGCGGTTTGTTGTACAAAAGGGGCAGTACCAAATGTGGCTTTCGATGTTTCGTTTGTTTTCTGAGAATCCTTTTCTTGTTCGGATTTTTGGGCATTTGTCATCGCGGTTGGACCACCGAAACTTTGTTCTGTCTGGTGCGTCCCAATATTGGGCTTGAGTCCGTGCGTTTTTCGAGATGACATCGGAAATTTTGTCGACTAAATAATTTTGCCTTCTTTACGATATTCTTTGGTGATGCCTTCTACGAGGTATTCAAGTTTCATTTCTGAAGATGCCGCCTGCAGCTGTTTTAGGCAAGCGAAGTGAATGGCATTTACGATGTTAGCGCCCGTTAGTTCGTACCGTTCAGAAAGTCCTTCCAGGGAAACATCAGCCGCGAGTTGCACATTTTCTGGAAGACAAGCTTGCCATAAGAGTTGACGTTCTTGTGCTTCGGGTAATTCGAATTCAATGATGCAATGAAAACGGCGCGAGAAGGCTTCGTCGATATTACTTTTAAAATTGGATGCGAGAATGACTAGGCCAGGATGTGCTTCGATTCGTTGTAAAAGGTAGGAAACTTCCTGGTTGGCATATTTGTCGTGTGCATCTCTGACATTGGTGCGTTTTCCGAAAATAGCATCGGCTTCATCGAAGAACAGAATCCAATCTTTGTTTTTAGCTTTGTTGAAGAGCGAACTCAAGTTTTTTTCGGTTTCTCCAATGTATTTGGAAACGACCATGGACAAATCGATACGGTAGACATCGCGATCAGTGTATTTTCCGAGTAAACTTGCTGTGAGTGTTTTTCCAGTTCCCGGAGGTCCGTAAAACATAACGCGGTATCCTGGTTTAATGATTTTTGCCATATTCCAGTCAGACAACAGCGTTTCATTGTGTGCCAGCCATGTCTCAATTTCTTTTACTTCGTTCAGTGTTTTGTCCTTGAGGATCAAATCAGACCATTCCATGTTGGTGTTGATCAATTCGGCAGGGAAGGTGGGGCTTAGATCAGGTTTTACTTCAATACCCGTAGTCAGTAGTTCTGTGTATTCTTCATCAAGTAGCAATTGTCCACTCAGACGTGGTTCTCCATTTTGCGGCAAGCCAATGGATAGCACGCCAGATTTGAACAGGAAACTTTGGTTGTCGAAGAGTTCACGACATTTCAAACGTTTCACGGTATCGTTTCCAGCAAGAATAAATAGTGCTGTTTCACATGTCGGAAGAATTGAACGGTGATTTTTTCCTAAGATGCCACCAAATTCAGGGAAGGAGCCTCCTTGTTGCATTTCAGCCGCAAGAATATTGTCGAAAAAACCAGGCAGCACATGTGGTGCAAGAGCCACAAGCAAAAGTAATACTTCATCATCACTGAGTTCGTGTTTTATTATCAATTTATTCAGTGGATTGTTGGGGTTCTTTTTTCCCTTGATATGCGGTTTTGCTATTGGATTTTCCTTACCAAGTGTCGTCTGAATTTGGTGAATGGTGTAATCTTTTAGATAATTCATCAAATTATCGAGGTTGCGCGCTGCTTTAATGCTCATAAAATTAGTGTCAAGTGGTCTTCTTTTTCGTCCTTATCCGATGGCGATCGCTTTCAATTCCATAATAGGGTGAATCTATCGCTTCGGTGTTCTTTACAAATAGTGGTTATTAACCGAATGAAAGATATTTAGAATTGGAAAATAATACTACAATGCGCGTGTATTTCAGGTATTTGTACGCAATCTTTCAAGTATAACTGCGCAATTATTTAGTTCTTGCACGAAAAATTGTCGAAACGTTTCGATTAATGGAATTCCGACAAATCGTATTCGTTGTAAATTTGACAGTTCCGATGGCGATTGGATTTTCCTGACTGTCAAACTATTCACAAGTATTTTCTATAGGGTTGTTGAGAACAAAAGTTTTCAATACCATCGCGTTCTGGTCGTTTTTTATGATGATTTCATTTTTCTCGTGATTTTTAAATTTTGTTGAACGACTTGCTTGATCCCTCGTCCAAAACAAAATACACACAGTAAAGACCAGGGCAAGGCTCGTCCATTGGGCCTCTGAAAGTCCAAGAAAGTAGGGGCGAAGATCCCCGCGAAAGTACTCTAATAGAAAACGAAGGAAAGCATAATTGAAAGTAAGAAGAAGTGCGATATCGCCCTGAGGAAGCGCAAAATAAAGGCAGATCGCAATTCCCAGGCTGGCATTTATAATGTGGAAAGTGGCTTCGGTGAACTGAGTAGGGAAGCGTCCTTTTTCTGTTCTTTTGCCATAGCAACATCCAACGGAGTAACAACCGATACGCCCAAATCCTGCGATTATCGAAAAGGAAATCAAAAAACTATCCATTATAATTGCATACGGCATTCCCGTAATTATCGATACCAAGCCATTGGATGCCAATAAAATAAAGAAGTAGTGGTAAAGCGTATGTTCGGGTTCTTTTCGAAAGAAGAGTTGCACAACGTTGAAGATATATGTTGTGAGAAGTCCAATAACAAACATCCAGACAATTGTGGACCAATGCAATTGGAACAGGGGCGCTAGAAGTATTCCAACTAGCAACGCAGAAATTATTCCAATCCAACCGAGGATTTCGTAAGAGGTTATTTGTTTGTCTGATCCATTCAAATCTTAAGGGATTTCTTTAAATGTGAATACTTTGAGCAGGGTAGTTTCGTTCAATAAGCAGTTGTACAACAGACATTCATTGATTCCGTCTTTATTTAGGTCAATCATTTTAATGAAATAATTTGGCCCATCAAGAAGCTCAAATGAGGCGATTGTCATATTTGATGTATCACTAACAACAAATGAACTGTTTCCTATTCTCCCAATAATTTCACCAAGTAAGGAGGTGGTGTCATTTAGCTGTAGTTTATATTTTTTGTGAAAGAAAACGCCTTCAATTTTTTTTGAAGTGGATTGCCCGTAAACCTCAAAACGAGCATCATCAATAGGGGCTAATTGAAGGGAGTCTATAATCTGCTCTTTTCTTGAAGAGGGAAATAATTTAGGAGTGCTATTTATTAACGCACCTCCATCGTTAAGTTCAAGAGTCGTAAGATAAAACTGCGTACCAAAGATTGCAGTATCCATACTTGGAACCTCAGAGAGTAGAAAGAAACGATCATTATTCATAAATTCGCTACTCCCGAATGCTTGCTCTGAAAATTCGTAGTCTCCTGCTAAATGCACTTGCCATTTTTTCGGACCATCTACAGTAGCATTTGGGTCAGAACCACAAGAGAGTAGACCACTAGCTAGAGCTGTGAATTGAAGTGCGAATAGCATGCTTTTTGAAGTTGTTCTCCTATTTTTCATATGCTTTGACTGGCTTCATTTTCTTGATTTCATCGTTGACAACAAAACATTTCTCTAATTATGGTGATGTTCTCTCGTAGTTGGTCAAATTTTGTTCAATTATCTGAATTGTTTTTTCGGAAGGTTTTTGCATTTGGGCAATGAGGCAAGTTCCTTGTCGCAGTTCAACCACTCGGTGAAATGCCCAGCCTTTTTTTCTTATTGAAATAAATTCAATGTACGTAACTTCCATGGCTAAGTCTTCCAAATATTTTGGATCAAATTGATATTCCTCCAAAATCAAATCACCTTCGGAAGTTTTAATGGTTGCACGCACGGCAACTTTCGTAGAATCTCTTTGGAAATGATCGTGAAGGTCCGTGATGCAGGATATTTCTACGGTGCTTTTAGATAGATGAAGCTGTTTTAGAATGGCATTAATACTCTGGTGAAATTCCGAAGTTCCAAGGCATTTATTATCCGAATCCTTGCATGAGAATAGGGCGAGGCTAATAAAAAGAGAAGCAAATAATTTTTTCATCAGTTGACGCGATTAAACTTGAATAATTTTACTTTTCTGTGACCTTTGGCACTGGAATAATCATTTCCCATTTTAAGAAAGTAATTATCAACTTCCGAAGCAGTGTGAGCAATAGATCGATCCCAGTTGATGGAAGATCGATGTTGATCTTGAACGTAAAAGTCCGCTTGCCCCCCACCTCTGGTATCGACGATCATATTCATTGTATGATAACCTTTTGTAACACTTACTCCAAACACATGAATACCTGGCGTTTTAGATTGCGAAAGTGCCCAGGCAGCTGGACTCTCATCAAATTTTGTCACTACTTTATTGTTTTCACTCCCTTTGTTACCGTCTTTAGAGAGCATAAAGAAATCTTTAGCCGTTGAGACATACTTTTTTTTCTTAAGGTCCTCGTAGGCGCCGTCTCTTAGTTTTCCATTTTTAAAGTACTGTTCGGCTTGACTATAGTTGAATGTTTTAAATTTTTTATTATAAAGAGCGCTTATGGTATGTGAAAAGGATGTTACGCAATCATGATAATCTTTTTCACCATAGCCTTTTTGGCAAGTACCTGCTTTTACTTGATCTTCCCTGTCCCAATTTCCTTTTCGATAATCCATTATTCGTTTAAAATGGTAACTGTTGAAAGTCTTGTTATCATGACCTTCTTCCTTATCCATATCCTTAAAAGAAATGTCTCCGGCCTTTATTTTTTCCTGAACTTTCTTGTTCAAGAGCAGACGCTTTTTCTGTTCTGGAGTTAACTCTTTTATTTTTTCTTTTGCTTTATCACTCTGACACCTTGAAATTCGTAAGCCGCCTTTCAATTTCGGCATGATTTTTTTTCCCATTTCTTTTCCGCCGCTGAGCATTCGTTGCATGAAACCCATCGTTGCTTCGTCGGAGTCTTTTTCTATGGCTGTTTCGTTGGAAGCACTTGCTTCTTTTTCGTTTGCGCCTTCTTGCTGAATGGTATGCGTCAACTCATGGGCTAATAAAGCCTTTCCTTCCGTGCTTTCTGGATCGTATTTCCCTTGATTGAAATAAACGTCATTTCCATGTGTGAATGCCTGTGCACCAATTTGCTCGCTCATTTCGGCTGCTTTCGCGTCTGTGTGAATCTTTACATTGGAGAAATCGGCGCCGAAACCAGATTCCATGTCTTGTTTTGCCTTGCCTCCCAATGTTTGACCGTTTCCTTTGGTGGTTTTTAACTTCGATTCAATAGAATTGGCCGATTTTTGTTTCGGTGCGGCAACAGCTTTGGCTTGTAGCGATTCCTCTTCCTCGCCTTTCGCTTGAAGAGCTTCCTGATCATTTTCTGTTTCCTCTTCTTTCCGCTGTACGTCGGTTTCCTTGTCGGATTCTTCTTTCGCTTGAAGTGATTCTTCCTCCTCTTGACCTTTGGTTTGAATGGGTTCTTCTTCCTCTACACCCTTCGCCTGAACAGGCTCTTCCTCAGAAGCTTCTCCTTTGGCTTGAACGGGATCCTTTTCTCCTTCTAAATCTTTCTTTTGAACGGATGTAATGCCCGACGCAATTGGTTTTTGCTGCACTTGTTCCTCTTCCGTCGCTTGTTTTTGAACGGTGTCGTTACCACTCGTTTTGTTGACGACTTTGTCAGCCGTAGCGTCGGCCTCTTTTTCAAATTTATCGCCAGCCTTCCCCATTTGGAGCTTGGCTTGCACCATGGCAGTAGGACGGATAAAATTTTCGTGCTGTTGTTGTATAGGTTTTGGTTGTTCTCTTTTTAAAAATCCCATAGCGAATGAATTAGCGGTGGTTATATCTTAAATGTCAAGGTAGTGAATTTGAGCTGCTTAAGCCGTTTTTTTAGTATTGAATTCTCTGAAATAGGCTCATTTTGAGTATATGTACTCATTCTTTTGTGCGAAATCGTACTATTGAAGTACAGTGTCGAGAACTGTGGTTCATTTCTCCTCTAATTCCACTCGACATACAACATCGACGTAAACCACGGTAGTTTTACCATGCTAATGTTCCAAGGCAATTGGTTGAGTAAGATATCAACTGTTTTTTTCTCTACAATCAAACGGGAGAAGTCTCCTTCATGTATAATTTTCCCGGGACGTTGTAAGAATTCATACTGAAGCAATTGGGGGGAATTACTTTTCAAGGCTGTCCAATGGGATAACGCTGATTTTAAGACATTCTGCGCTTGTTCTTTTTCTTCTTCTGTCAGCTCAATTGAACGGTCGATACTTTCGTCAAGAGAAAATCCGCAAAGGAACTTGGCAAATTGCATTTCATGTTCAAATGCATTTGTTGTACCTGTAATTAAATAGTGAGTCAAATGCGCGGCGCGTTGTTTTTCTCGCAACTGTCGATCTTCATCCAAATACTTCAGATTGGAGAATAACGGTGTATAAAAAGGGTGGAGTAGAATCCCTCCAGCGTTGTCGAGTAATTCGCCGTCATTGATTGTTTCATTTTCCCTTTTCTTCCAATCTTCGTCAATTTTTTTAGCGAGATGATCTGCTGCTGTTGCTGAAAGTTCCTCGGACTTGTTATTATTGTTGTCGGAAGGTGTATCCTTTAGGCCAGTTTCGGTAGAGATTTCGGGCGTATTGCTAGAATCCGCAGGTGTTTTTTCAGAAGAGCTGTCCCCACTCGAAACATTCTGCTCGTACTGTGAATTAGCGCTTTTATCCTTCGGGACATGGGGTGTTTCTTGCTGAGAAGACGCTTTTTTCGCAATAGGATGCTCATTTGACTGCTCAAAAGCGTTACGATTCAGAGGAATTGCAAGGGTACTATGCGCACGAATTCGCTCGTCAAGAAGTTGGTCTAATGCACTTGATTGGTTCTCTGAGTTTTTTGTAAATAGCCGTTCGGTGAAAAGCAAGAGTGTTGGTACATTTTTTAATAACGCTAATGTCGAAGTGGAATCCGATAGTGTTTGCGCGTCTGAGTTTACTAAAATCTCTAGCGCTTTCTTTTCTATGGATGTAGGTGTTTCTACAAATTTTTGCAGCACTCTCAGTAATGGAGCGCGATTGCTGGACGAAAGTGCCGCCTGATGCTCTACAGTATACGTTAATAAGGTAAACCAAAATTCCTGAAGCCTTTGTTTGGGGAATTGGTTCTCTAAAAGGACAATCATTTGGTCGAAGGTTTTCTTACGTGCAGGAGAGGTACTTCCTAAATCAACAAGTGCCAAAATCCAGGTAATTTGCACTTGACTAGAAAACTGCTGAACGAAACGTTTTCGAGCATGTGATTTTTCGCGAAGAATTTTTCCGATAACTTTTCGAAATTCGGGATCTTGAAAGTAGCCAATGAAAGTGGTGGTTTCGAGTATTGTCGACAAGCCTGCTGTACCCGTATTCATCCACCAGGGCGCCTTTCCTGTTGCCAGGAAATAACCAATAGCCTGTAGGTTTGAATTGGCTCCAGAGCGAATTTCTACGGTGTGATTTTCTGTATAAATGTCCACTTTTTGGGCGACGTCCATTTTCGTTGATTGGAAGGCTGTTGTTTTTACATGTTCTTCGACGGGTAGAAACGTTTTATCGAGTTGACGGAGGACTTCTTCTTTCCAGAGTGGACTCGTTACAAGCGAAGCATCTACTTGTAAGTTTAATCGATCAAGTACAACGTGCGCGTCTTCAATATTTAAGTCGTCAAAATATTTTTCAATTGTAGGAAGAATCTTGTCTGCAATAAAACTACGAATTGAGGTTTCCAATTCACGCGCTTTCGATTCAGTAGCCACTTCAATTTCCACAGAAACTTTTTCAATAATATGTTTGGACGTTTTACTCATTATTCACTTTTATCGCATAGAATCAACTTTATGAAAATAATTTAATTTTTTTTTAAAGAAGTATTTGTTTGGTTAAAATAATTTTATATATTTGAAGTATCCCGAGAGGGATTACTGGGTCAGTCGAATTGACAACCTCTTTTGATGTGCGGTACGTCCGTAATAGACTGGGGCTCTGTCGTCAAAAATTCGCCCCCATTAAGATGCCATTCACGCTCGGGATTTGTGGATGGCATCTTGCATTCTACCCCTTTGCATTCGGAAAAATCACGTTTCATCTCTTATTTATTTGACATCATTTCTGAAAAAGCGCTATTTCAGAGATTCCGAAACAGCGCTTTCCAATTTTAGTGGTTAGTTGACAGGTTGTTTGTTTCTTATTTGAGAGGATCGTTTGTGGCAGTATTTCCTGTCGTGGTCGTTCCTGTAGTTGTTCCCGTAGTCGTACCAGTGGTAGGTGTTTCTCCTGTTGTAGTACCTGTTTTTGGAGGTTGCTCCGTTGTGGTCGTTCCAGTTGTAGGTGTTTCTCCTGTTGTGGTACCCGTTTTGGGAGGTTGCTCCGTTGTTGTCGTTCCCGTAGTTGTTCCCGTGGTTGTTCCAGTTCCACCTGTTGTTCCTCCTGCTGGTGGTGTTTCACCTAATGGAATAGCTCGGACACCAAGATCTGTTCCTAAGAAATAGAAATCGGCAATGGCTTGATACTTTTTAATAATCGCATCGAACACTGGTTCGTAGAAGCGTCTTGTGATGTGAATTGACATTTTGGTTACGCCGCGATCTTCGTGTAGGTCTCTTTTAATTTGAACAAAGTCATGAATATCCGAATGGGAGGGATCGATGTTTACCAAAGCCATCGCATATTCCTCGGGTAATGCCTCAGCATTCGTAACATCTGTTGTGCGCATTGCGACATCTTTTTCGAGAGCCACAGCTGCGTCTCCTGTTCGGGCAATTTCGGCATCCACCAATTTCCAGATGTCAACCATGTCTCTGTTGACCCAGGTTCCATTTACCCAATCGCCGTCCAATGCGTATTCTGGCAGTTTTGACAGTTGTGCGACTTGAGCTTTTGTCAGTTTTTTGTATGCAGCGGCAGTTGTTTCCGTGACAGGAACATTGCGCAGGTCCCGAAGGATGATTGCAACTTGTTCCAATTGAATTGGAGGTAATTCTTGCTCAATTTTGATGAAGCGATTCTGTTTCATTTGAACGAAGTAGGCGTTGTCTACCAAACGATCCCGCAGCAAGTAGAATTGCTCCCATTTATCGCGATATGTTCCGTAATCGTCGTCCTTATCTTGCGGCGCGTAAAGTGCTTGAATGGATTCATACAAGTCGGCATTGTAAACGCGTAATTTACGGCAAACCATGGTAAAAGCACGATGTGTTCCATCAATGGAGTATGCAAATGGTTGCTGATACATTCCAGTTGACGTGTAAAGATAGTACGGTTGTAGATCGGTTATTTTAATGCCCGATAGCGTGCGGTCCTGGACTTTCAACAAATATTTGTCGTTTTCAGGTCGTGTGATGGTAAATCGTTTTTGACTTTCGTTGTAATCAAACACCAAACCTTGTGGGAAACGCGTGTTCAAGGCTTCTGTAATAGCATGCATGCGACGCAAGAAAATTTCCGACATTGGAATTTGGATGTCTATGTAGTTCGCACCTCCTAACAATGAATAGTCATTGATGGAATAGTCGTACACGCGTAATACATAGAATTTAGGCATTTCCTGAACTTTACTTTGAGTACCGTTCAAACTACGCGATAAATTGTTGATGTACTTCAAGGAACTAATCCAAGGGTAGGAACATTCCACGAGTTGGCAACAGCCGATACCTGTCGGAACTTCTTTTTCCTCTTCAATGATTAGTTTGCCTTCAAAACAAAAATCGGCAAATACGATGTCATTTTGTGATGCTAAAACGAAGGTACCTCCCTTCGGAACACCTGCCAAATGAGTGATAGAAGGTTTTTCCTGTACCAATTGCGTAAGTGTCATCTCCGTTGTGGCAACATCGGCAATAATGATGTCGAAATCCAAACCATAAAGCAATTTTAGATTTTCAAGAAATTCTTTTGCATCATTGGCTGGTTGTCCTTGGTGCCCTTCGATACGGTAAAAATCATTCTCGTCAATAGAATATGCCAGAGGATCTTGAATTGCGTTGGAGGTACTTAAAAGAGCCGTATGATAACTCAGGTTCGTGTTCTCCAGACGGTTGTATGTTTTTTCAAAATGCCACATTTTCAATAATCCCTCCGACGGCGTGTAGTAGAAAGGAATAGCCTTTTCGCCCAATTCACCTTGAAGATTGGAAGGTGTTATTTTGATGACTTCTCCTTTGTTTTCCAAATTATAGCTTAGTGCCAAACTACGTACGCGTTCAATGAGCGAAACGGCTTTTTCATAATTTTTTCGATCCTCTCCAATCAAAGGAGATTCGTAGAATGCGTGGCGAAGTAATGTATCTGGTCCTTCAATTAAAGGTGTTTCACCCGCCAGGAACCCTCCAATCATGAGATGTTTCGGAAATGAAGTGGTGACGGGGCAGCAAATAGTGTCTATGTGCATGATCAATTCACGTACTTCGTTGTAGGTTTCAACCAAATCTTTGAAAAGGTCGAAGCGGTATTGAACATCCGAAGGTATGGACGATCCATCAAATTCCAACGCTCCAAATTCACCACTTACGCTAGGTACACCTAATGTATCGCAAATGCTGTCCAAACTACTTTTTAATTCTTCGTAGGTTGAATCGCCGTGAATGGCATCGTTGTAATATGCGCGTACCTGGTCGGCATTATCAGCAGGCAACGGTGAACTTCCAGAATGAAAAATCAAGCGCTTTACTTGCAGTTTGTTTAATCCGTCTTGAATTCCTTCGTAGGCTTTATGATCGGTGTACAGACTGTCTGAAGTCGCAATAATCGTTTCGGTGTAATCGCGTGGAACTAGAAGATATCGAACCTTTTGAACGAATTCGCTTCCCAGTGTTTCACAGGAAGTTCCTGAACAAGCGCCGTCTTCTTTGTTGTAGCTTTCCAAATAAATGAAGAACACATAATTTCCCCATTCGATTGGTACAGCCGTTCCTTCGAACGCAGTCATGTCTTCGCTAACGTTACCTTCAGCAATATTGGAAGGGATCAATTCGATGATTGAACCAGGAACATAGGTTGGATAATTGTCGAAAAAGTAATCTGCCTTTTCGTCATCAAATGTTTTGTATCGCGAAAACTGAATCGGTTCACAAGAAGTTTTGTATTCTCCGTCCTCATTTTGCACGCGATTATAGATAAGATCTCCATCCGTAGTGATGCCAGTTCCTTGTGTTAAGGTAAGTCGTCCTGCTTCAAGTGCTCCGCTCGTTTCTTGTTGAACGGAAAGGTGAAATCCGCATACAATCCCAGAACCGGAAAGGCGCAACCGCGACATGCGAATTTGATCTTCGAAGTAATCGATGACGCCGTTGAGTTGCTTGTCTGTGAGTACCTGATCTGGTACGAATGAATTATAACTCGGTGTTATGTTTTCTAATTTCTGTGACATAATGGATTGGTTATAGTGTTCCTAAATTTGTTCTTCCTAGTATAATGCTGTTTTCGAGATCATCTGTAGCACAATTGTGCAGTCTTCCAATGTGGTGGATCGTATGCAGATGCGTGAATACTTTGATGAAATCCACCAGATTTTGTTGTCCCGCAGCGTCGAATGCAATGATTTCTTCTTCTACGCCTGCAGTAATCACGGTGTCGGATTCCCTTGAAATTCGAATACTTTCTAAAAGGTCCTGGAAGGTCGCCTCGAAATCCAATAATTCGTTATCGACTAAGGTGTTTGTTCCGATAAGTGTGCCTTCTTCGTCGTATTCGTTTTTCATCGATACATGTTCTCCATCGCGGTAACCAATCCAACAAATTCGTGGAAGGATATGCGCTGGAATTTCGTTAGCGATGATGTTTTCCATATACATTCGGAAATCAACATCAGAAAAGCGTTTTGTGTACCCTGGTAGAATCAGACTTACACGGAAGGAGTAGGGGTCTAATTCGCATTGTTTGTTACAGTCTTCAACGCAAATGGGTAAATAACTTTTAACAGGGATATTGTAAAAATCCACGTCTTCAATACCGTCAGTACCGTCCACAGGTGTGTCTAGATTTGGGCGCAATAAAATATGCTCCACCAGAAAAATTCCTTCTTCTGTGGCGTCGTTTTTCAAATAGTCGATCAGCTCTATAATGGCAGTTTCCAATGAGGCCGTATCCGCAAATTCATACCCCGTCTCAGGTGCTCCGATCTCCGCATTTGAATCCTGAGGATCTACAACGGAGAATGTGTATACACCGCCAGACTCATTGATCCGCACATTGTCAATGATCGTTCCGTCTACGACTCCAGCTTCAAATGCTGTCGCCACCGACTGGAGATTTGTGTTTACGAGTAAATAAACGGCGTGATAGACCAATTTGGAAGCAGAGGAAGCGGAAGGAGAGGCAAAAGATTGTTGTAACACAACCGTTTCTGCGGCATTTTTCATTTTCCAATGGTACTCGTATTGGTCAATCCCGATAGCTACTTTTTCAATAGAAATGTAGGTAGTGGACAATTTCCGTCGAGAATAATCTCTAACGCCCGTCAATCGTGCAATGCGCTTTTGAGTTCCCGAGACATTTTCGGTATCCCATGTTTCAGGACCTTGTACATTGTATGCTTTGAAACGTGCACCACTCAATTCGACGTATTCTTGCAAAAATTGTTCTTTCGCCTGAACAATCAGCTCTTCGGCCGCATCTCCATATAGCTCTGTCATTAGGAAGGTGTAATTGCTGAATTTTTCTGCAAAACGGGCAATTAAATGATCGAGTATTTCATTGCGACGATCGATATTATCATCCAGGAAGCCAATTAATTTTTCACCTAACAATGCATCATCGTTCATTGGATAATCCGTTACGATTTTGTCGAAGTTTTTGATGTCTTTAATGGCTTGTGTAAAATAGGTAGGGTTTGTTCCTGAATTCATCGCAAATAGGTCGCGGACTTTACCAAGATGGGCAAAGTAAGTCGCTAAAATTTGATCGAATACGGCAACATATGCCTTCAATTGTAAGGCTTGGGATTTGCGTTCTGTCGAAGCGCCACCAGGAAGACCGTTCAATCCTATCCCATACGTTGACGGGAAATCGTTTTGAATGGTAGTTGTCTCTGAAGGCGAACGATACGATCCTGTAGGAATTTGCAAGGTTTTGTTCAAAGCCGCCAATAACTGTGCTTCTAACTGTGTGTCGCGAATTTCATTTTTAATTGCGTCGACTTCTGTTCGGCTAAAATTAATTGGAAGTACGTCTTTGTTGTAATTGAATACGCTCTTCATCGAACAAGCAGGCGTTACACCTTCTGGAAAGGAGGTTGGTGCCAAAATCGGTTTCGTGTACGGATCCACACAAATTAACCAATCGTCGCCGTCTTTATTGTTCTTACAGTCACGTATTTGAATGGATTCAATGAGTTTTACCCCTTCGACGTCCATAATGAGACGAACAATGTCAGACAGTCGGACCTGCGAGCGCAATACAGTCTTTTCCAACTCGTCATTGTCGATAAAACCTTTGGAGAGAAGTGGTCCTTCGAATATTTCTTCGGTTCCATAGCCTTTGTCCAGCATCTCTTTCAACGAGTAATAATGAACGCGCGGAGAAAAATAGTCTTCAATTGCCAATTCAATTTCGGCGTGAACCCGGTTTTTATCGGCCGTTTTTTCCAATTCGATTTGAGAACAAATGGAGACTGAGTGTTCAGCTACTTCTTTGATTTCAACCAAATCTTCGCACAAATTTCGATTGGCGTGGTATTTTTCCCAGATTGCTTTTCGTACTACAGCTTTTGCTTCATTTAATTCGGTTTCATCTGTCAGCGCATTTCCTTCGGAATCTTTAAAAATATCCGAATCCATGTCGAAATCAATGTAAATACTGTTGAGTCCTTTTAGGTTGAAGCATTTGACGTTACTGTTTGGAATTGCTTCCAATTCTGTTTTGTCATAGGAAATCAGATTGTGTTTGCAGTCGGCGTACATGGTTTGCACGTAGGGAAGAATCCAGCAATTTCGAATGCCTTCGACTTCTAGAAATAACTTGCGGTAATCCAGTTCCGTGACAGGACAGGTAGGGAGAATTTCCGAAGCTCGGTGAAACTGATTTTGTTCCATCGATCCTGAAGCGGGAGCAAGCAAGTCTTCGATCGGCATTTCGATTCGTGCACTTAAATCGCTGATTGCGTAACAAAGCATTTCAAGTGTGGTGAC